>CAKPAV010000164.1 GCA_934133115.1 uncultured Bacilli bacterium | reverse complement strand
GCAATTATTATTGATGAAACGATTAATTATAAAGAAATTAATAATGATTTTAATGGACTTATCATCTATGCAAGTAACAATTATAAAGATATAAATAATAAATTCTTAGAATTGAAAGAATATTTTAAAGAAGCGGAATTTGCATTAAATTTACCAGTTATTTTGCCTTATATTGATGAAAAAGAGATTAATGGAGTAGTAGCAAATCTTGATAATAATATTTATTTAGTTGCTAACAATATTTATGGATTAAACTATATTTCTACGCATTCACTTATTGCTGGATTAGGACTTAATATTAATAATGATTTTGCTATTAAATCATTAAGCGACTTAGGTGTAAAATCAATAATATTATCATTAGAAACTAATATTAATTTTGCCAAATTGCATGAAGATGCTTTCATATATGATATTGGATATAATGTAATGATGAATTTTACGCATTGCCCATTTATTCATTTAACGGGAAAAAGTTGTGAATCTTGCCAATATAGTTCTTCATTAGAATATAAAGATGAATTTAATAAGAGTTTTGCAATTAGGCGAATCAAAATTAATTCTTGTCACTTTGAATTAATGAATTATCGCCCAATTAATGTGTATAAAAAGAATAATAATCAAGTATTAATTGATTTAAGACATTTTAAAAATATTGATTTTATTAATCAAATAATCACAAACGAAGAAACTATAAAACTAGATAATGAGTATAGTGGATTACTTTTTAAGAGTATCGATTAAGTCTTTTTGATATGCTTTACTTTGTTCAATTAAACTTTTTTGAATATTTTTATAATACATTTTTATAATTTCATTAGGATTATTATCAATTTTAGAAAAAATATCTAATTCACGACTTTTATCAGTAACAACATAATTATGTTCAAGTTTATAATTTGCTATTTTGGCTGCAATTTCCATTCTTTTTAAAAATAATTCTTGTATTTTTTCATCGATTTCATCAATTTGATTACGATATATTTTTAAGTTTTCTTCCATGATAATCACCACCTTATAATTATAGCATGAAAAAAATGATACGATAAGAAAATTGTACTTGTTGAAGATTTACTAATATTAATCTATAATTAAAATAATATTTATTTTAAAGGAGAAATATAAGTCATGAATTTAATCGCGCATGCTTTGAATAATACTTATCAAATTGTTATTAATAATAAAGCGCATTTAAGTTTGGATAACTATATTTCTAATAAAAACAAATTAGTAGTAATTATTGATGATAAAGTAGATGAATCTTTATTTTCTAGTTTGTTATCAAAGTCATTAGTTTTTAAGATTACCGCTAGTGAGAAAGCAAAAAATTTAGAAACTGTTCAAAACATATTAGAATTTTTATTTAAAAATAATATTACTCGTGATGATACTTTAATTTCTATTGGTGGCGGAGTAACTTCTGATATAACTGGATTAGTGGCTAGTTTATATAAACGCGGAATAAATTGGATTAGTATACCTACCACTTTACTTGCTATGGTAGATGCTTAAATTGGTGGAAAAGTAGGAGTTAATTTTTCTTCTTTTAAGAATGGTGTTGGTGTTATTAAGTTTCCCAATATAGTAATTATTGATGTTACAACATTACATACTCTTTCAGAGCGTGAGTTTAATAACGGGCTATGCGAAGCACTAAAAATGGGTTTAACATTAGATAAAACAATTTTACCTTTAATTGACGATCAAAATAATTTAGAATTATTAATCCAAAAATGCATTATTGCTAAAGATAACATTATTCAAAAAGATGTTTATGATTTCTATGCACGCCATGTTTTAAATTTTGGCCATACATTTGGTCATGCATTAGAAATGTTATCTTTAAATAGTAATTATCCTTATTTACATGGAGAATCAATTTTACTTGGAATGCAATTTGTAAGTGAACCAAAAATGCAAAAAACAATTGCCTCTTACATAGCAAAATGGCACATTCCTTATGATTTTGATTTTGATAAAGATGAAATAAAAAAAATAATCATCAATGACAAAAAGAATATTGATAATATGGTTTGTATTATTTATCTTAACGATTATGAAAATTATGAGATAAAGTATATAAATGCGACTGATATTAATAGTTATATCACTAAAGGATGTGATTTTTATGAACTTAAATAATAAAATACTTGACCTTAGTGTTTTTGGTGAATCGCACGGCCCAGTAGTGGGCGCAACATTAACTGGTTTACCTAGTGGAGTTAAGATTAATGAAGATATTATTAAAAAGTATTTAGCTCAAAGACGTTCACAAAATGAATACGAAACAAAACGTATTGAAGATGATGAGTTTCAAATACTTAGTGGTGTAACAAACGGCTTTTCTAACGGAAATCCAATTACTATTATTATCCAAAATAAAAATGTTGATGATAGCGAAGAAGTATTAGCGAGACCATCGCACGGAGATTATGAAACTTTTTTAAAACAAGGAAACTATGCTGATTTAAGAGGTGGTGGATTATCCTCTGGAAGATTAACAGCTCCCATTGTTGCTTTAGGAAGTATTGTCATTGAAATTTTAAAAAGTAAAAACATTTTTATTAATTCTTCATCTTACATCAATGAAGAATTATTAAAAGTAGCACAAAATGATTTGGATTCATTAGGAGCATTAGTAAGTGTTAATGTTCAAGGAGTCGAAGGCGGGTTAGGAGGGAACTTGTTTGATTCATTAGAAAGTAAAATAGGAAGTGCAATGTTAGCTATACCAGGTGTTAAAGGTATAGAATTTGGTTTAGGATTTAAGTTTGCTAATAAATTTGCTAGTCAAGTTAATGATCAATTTGAAATTGAAAAAGGATTAGTAAAATTTAAATCTAACAATAGTGGTGGCATTAATGCTGGAATTACTAATGGAGAAGATATCAATTTCAGTGTAGTTTTTAAACCTACACCCACAATTCAAAAGGACCAAAATTATCTTGATTTAAAAAATATGGTTATTAAAAATCAAAAATTATGCACAAGAAATGATGTTTGCATTGCTAGACGCGGACAATATGTTATTAATGCTTTGACTGCTATTATTATTCTTGATGCACTTTTACAAAAGTATGGAAGTGAATATTTAAAATTATGTGTTACTATTTAATTGGAGAAAATGTAACTGCTAGTTTATCAAAAAGAATTCATAACTTATTTGGTAATGAAAATTATGAACTGCTATCGCTTAATGAAAAAGAAGTAGAAGAACTATTAAATTCAAAAAAGTTTTTGGGACTTAATGTTACAAAACCTTATAAAGAACTATGCTTAGATTATTTAGATGAAATAGATCAGTTAGCTAAAAAAATAGGAGCGGTTAATATCATTTTAAATAAACACAATAAACTAATAGGCTACAATAGTGATTATTATGGTTTAAAGTATCTTTTAGACAAAAATAATGTAATCTTAGAAAATAAAGATATATTAATATTGGGTACTGGCGGTAGTGCAAAAATGATTGCTCAATTAGCCGCGGATTTAAAAGCTAGAAGTGTTACATTTGTTAGCAGAAATAAATCCGAAAACAATGTTATTTCCTATAATGATGCAAAAAATATAAGAGCTAATATTTTATTTAATACAACACCAATAGGACAATATCCATATGCACATCAAATGCCTAATATTGACTTAAAAAACATAATTGGGCTAGCAGCAGTAGTGGACTTAAATTACAACCCATTGAGAAATTTGCTCTTACAAAGTGCGGAATCATTACATATATTAGCGATAAATGGTTTAGATATGCTTATTGAACAAGCAAGAATTAGTGAAAATTTGTTTTTAAATAAAAAAATTAATGTTAAAATAAATGCGAAGGTAAAGAGGGATATTATGAACGACAAAAATATTATTTTAATTGGAATGCCATATGCTGGCAAAACTGTAATTGGAAAAGAATTAAGCAAAATATTAAAAAAAGAATTTATTGATGTAGATGATTTAATTGAAGCTTCATTTGATAAGTCGATTCCAGAAATTATTGAAGACTTAGGAATTGAAACTTTCCGCGCTACTGAAAAAAACTTAATTGAGAAAGTTAGCAAATTAAAAAATGTAATTATCGCTACTGGTGGTGGAGCGGTTACTAACAAACAAAATATGGTATATTTAAAAGAAAATGGAACGGTATTTTGTCTTAACCGCGCTAAAGAATTAATAGCATTTGATAATTCTCGTCCACTATGTCAAAATAGTGAAGCTTTTGATAAGTTATATCAAGAGCGTAAAGATTTATATCTAAAATATGCTGACTATCAAATTAACAATGATAGAACGATTGAAGATGCTACTAAGGAGATTATTGCTATCTATGAAAAAACTATTAGTAATTAATGGTGTGAATCTTAATATGCTTGGGGTGCGTGAAACTAGTATTTACGGAAATAAAACATATAGCGACT
>CAKPAV010000163.1 GCA_934133115.1 uncultured Bacilli bacterium | reverse complement strand
ATATTAACTTCAATCATGTCGCTAAAAACACAACAGGAGTTATGTCTAATTATGGTGTTGTTGAAGATGAATCAATGATGCATTTTAAAGGCATTTCTCATATTAAAAACGGATCAATTAAATCAAAAACACATCAATCAGCTAAAATTATGGTGTTTGATCCAAAATGCCATGCAAAAGCAAATCCAATTTTAAAAATAGATGAAAATGATATTGAAGCAAGTCATGCTGCAATTGTCGGAAAAGTCAATGATGAACATATGTTTTATTTATGTTCAAGGGGTATTAGTGAAAATGATGCTAAACAATTAATCACATTAGGATACTTAAAACCAATTACAAACTATTTTGAAGATGAAAAATACGTTCAAGAAATAGTTGATGGCATTGAAAAGAGGCTATAGGTATGATTGATTATCAAAAGTGCTTAAAAGATTTTCCTATTTTAAATAAGACAATGCAAAATCATCGTCTTGTTTATTTAGATAATGCTGCGACTACTTTTAAACCCACAGCTGTGCTTGATTCAATAAAAGATTATTACGAAAATTATTGTGCCAATACACATCGTGGAGATTATGATATTGCTCATATTGCTGATGTAAAGTATGATGAAGCACGTCAAATTGTTGCGGATTTTATTGGCGCTGATAAAAGCGAAGTTGTTTTTACTGCTGGGGCATCAATGTCATTGAATATGATTGCTTATGGATATGCTAAATTTTTACAATCAGGCGATGAAATTCTTATTACGGAAGCAGAACATGCCTCTAATGTCTTGCCTTGGTTTACTATTGCCAAAGAAAAAGGTTGTATTGTTCGTTACATTCCTTTGACTAAAGAAGGAAGACTAACAATAGAAAATGTTAAAAAAACTATGACTGATAAAGTTAAGGTTATTGCGGTTGCGCAAGTTACCAATGTTCTTGGCTTTACTGTTGATATTAAAAGTATTGCTAAAATTGCTCACGAACATGGTGCAATTTTGGTGTGTGATGGAGCACAAAGCATTCCACATTTTAAAGTTGATGTTAAAGATTTAGATTGTGATTTTCTAGCATTTTCTGGACACAAAATGTGTGGGCCAACTGGCATTGGCGTTATGTATGGAAAATTTAATCTTTTAAAAGATATGGAGCCTCTAATGTCTGGAGGCGGAATGAATGCTAGATTTAATATGTGTGGAGAAGTTAGTTTATTACTTCCACCTGCCAAATTTGAAGCAGGAACACAAAATATTGAAGGTGCAATTGGTTTAGCTAGCGCTATTAAATATTTAGAAAGCATTGGCATGGATAATATTGAAAGTCATGAAAAAGAACTAAAAAAATATGCTATTTCTAAATTAAAACAACTTGATAACGTTATTTTATATAACGAAAATGCAGAATCTGGTATTATTACATTTAATATTAAAGATGTATTCGCGCAAGATGCTGCGACTTATTTTAATTCTAAAGGTATATGCGTACGTTCAGGACAACATTGTGCCAAAATATTGATTGATTTTTTAGGTACAGTGGCTACTGTTCGTGCTAGTATATATTTCTATAATACATTTGAAGATATAGATGCTTTAGTTGAAGCATGTAAGAAAGCAGGTGACTTCCTCGATGCCTATTTCAATTAGTCCTATGATGATGCGTCAAATTATTATGGACCATTATGAACATCCTCATAATAAACGCACACCAACTGATGATAGATATTTAAAGATCAATATGAATTCAGAATCATGCATTGATAATATTGATGTATTTTTACTTGTTGAAAATGGAATTGTTAAAGATTGCTGTTTTGATGGAATTGGCTGTACAATTTCTACTGCCTCTACATCAATTATGACAGATTTGGTAAAAGGCAAAACTATTGAAGAAGCAGAAAAAATAATTGATAACTATAAGAAAATGATTTCTGAAGATAAGTTTGATGAAGAACTTTTAGATGAAGCAATAGTGTTTATGAACACTAGCAAACAAGCTAGTCGTATTAAATGTGCGACAATTGGCTGGAATGGATTAAATGAATTATTAGAAGAAAGCAAAGGTGAGAAACATGAATAATAATGAATTACCTACTGATGATTATAAGTATGGATTTAAAAATGAAGATGTTTCTATTGCTAATACTGGTAAAGGTTTAAATGAAGATGTTATTAGAGAAATCTCTAAATTAAAAAATGAACCAGAATGGATGCTAGAATTCCGTTTAAAAGCATACAAATTATTTAAACAATTACCACTTCCTTCTTTTGGACCAGACTTATCAAATTTAGACTTTGATTCTTTTACATACTTTATTCGTCCTTCTGAAAAAGTAGAAAATAGTTGGGAAAAAGTACCTGAAAAAATCAAAGAAACTTTTGATAAATTAGGAATTCCTGAAGCTGAACAAAAATATTTAGCTGGTGTTTCGACCCAATATGAATCTGAAGTTGTTTATCACAATATGCTTAAAGAAGTCCAAGATAAAGGTGTTATTTTTCTTGATACTGACTCAGCTTTAAAAGCTTGTCCAGAATTATTTAAAAAATATTTTAATAGTGTTGTTCCGGTGGGAGATAATAAATTCTCTGCACTTAATGGAGCAGTATGGTCAGGAGGATCATTTATATATGTTCCTAAAGGCGTACATCTAGAGAAACCACTTCAATCATATTTTAGAATTAATAATGAAAAATCTGGACAATTTGAACGTACTTTGATTATTGTTGATGAAGGCGCTGATGTTCATTATGTTGAAGGATGTACCGCTCCAACATATTCAAAAGAATCTTTACATGCTGCAGTTGTAGAAATTATTATTTTAAAAGGCGGAAAATGTCGTTATTCAACTGTGCAAAACTGGTCTAATAATATTGTCAATTTAGTTACAAAACGCGCTCTAGTTATGGAAAATGCTCAAATGGAATGGATTGATGGTAATATTGGTAGCCAAGTGAATATGAAGTATCCTGCTTGTATTTTAGCGGGAAGAGGAGCAAAAGGCACATGCATTTCAGTTGCAGTTGCTTCTCATAATCAATATCAAGATGCTGGCGCAAGAATGATTCATTTAGCACCAGATACAGTATCCACTATTATTTCAAAATCAATTGTTAGAAACGGCGGGGTTGCCAATTATCGTGGCACTGTTCGTCATACTAGAAATGCTATAAATTGTCGAAGCCACGTCGAATGTGACACATTAATACTTGATAATATTTCACGAAGTGATACAATTCCTACGAATGAAGTCATGAATGACGAATCATTTATTGAACATGAAGCTACAGTTTCTAAGATTAGTGAAGATCAATTATTCTATTTAATGTCACGTGGAATATCAGAAAAAGATGCCACTCAAATGATTATTATGGGATTTATTGAACCTTTCTCAAGAGAACTTCCTATGGAATATGCTGTAGAACTTAATCAATTAATTAAAATGGATATGGAAGGAAGCGTAGGATAGTGAAGTACGATTATGACATCATTGTAGTTGGCGGTGGTCACGCTGGCATGGAAGCAAGTTTAGCTAGTGCTCATATGGGCGCTAGTACTTTGCTATTAACTTTAAATATTAAAATGATGTCGAATATGCCGTGTAATCCATCTATTGGAGGATCGGCAAAGGGCATTGTAGTACGCGAGATAGATGCTTTAGGCGGAATGATGTCTAAAGGTGCGGATCATGAATATTTACAAATGAAAATGCTTAACACGGGTAAAGGTCCAGGTGTTCAATGTTTAAGAGCGCAAGAAGATAAAAAATCTTATCCGCGATATATGCAAAATATTGCTTTAAATACGAAAAATTTAACAGTTAGAGAAGGAATGGTAACTGCATTACTTCATGACGATGAGAAAGTATTTGGAGTAATTGTTAATAATGAAGAAAAAATATATGCAAAAGCTGTTATTTTAACAACAGGAACATATATGGAATCATGTATTTTACGAGGCCATCATAAAGAAAGTGCTGGTCCAGATGGGGAAAAGCCTTCGTTAGGGCTATCTCCATATTTAGCCTCAATGGGTATTAAATTATTAAGACTTAAAACTGGTACTCCTCCACGTATTCAAAAGGATTCTATTGATTATTCAGTTATGGAACCACAATATGGGACGGAAGGTAATTTGGGTTTTTCTTATGAAACAAAAGTATTTAAGCCATTAAAAGATCAAGCTTTATGTTGGTTAATATATACAACACCAGAGACACATCAGATTATTCGTGATAATTTAAAAGAATCAGCAATGTATAGCGGACTTGTTCGTGGCATTGGACCAAGATATTGCCCAAGTATTGAAGATAAAATTGTACGTTTTGCCGATAAGTCACGTCACCAATTATTCTTAGAGCCTGAATCTTTAGAAATGGATTCAATTTATTTACAAGGCTTTTCTACATCAATGCCAATTGATGTACAAGAAAAAATG
>CAKPAV010000162.1 GCA_934133115.1 uncultured Bacilli bacterium | reverse complement strand
GTTTTTAGCTGGTCATGATGAGAGAAAAATTTATTATGTTACTAGATATGGTAACAAGAGCCCAGACCAATTTGATTTTTCAAAAATTAATGAAGAACTTTATATTATGTTTGGAAAAGAATCAACAGGAATTCCGCACGAATTATTAAGGCGCAACTTAGAGCGTTGTATACGTATTCCTATGTCTCCTTCTGCACGTAGTTTAAATTTATCTAACGCTGTTGCTGTCGTTTTATATGAAGTGTTAAGACAACAAAATTATTATGGATTATCGACTTACGAAGCTATTAAAGGTGAAGATTTTTTATTAAAGGAGAATAACGCTAATGAAAAGAAGTAGAATTATTTATTTGTTATTTTCGTTAGCCACAATTAGCTCTTGTAGTAGTAATAAGCCAGTAAAAGTATCATATAATGAAGTTGGTGGGATGAGACAAGTTACATTAACTCAATATAAAGACCTTTTTGAAAGTGATGAGAATATCATTTCTTATTTATCTTTAAAAGGCAAAGATAATTGTGCTTCGTGTTATGGCGGCACGACAAGTGAAATAGCTCAATACGCTAGTGATAATCATTTTATTATTTATCATTTGGTTTTTGATGGTAGTAGTGAAACGTTTATTGATGATTACAACTCTTTGGCGGATTTTATGGCTATTAAAAATGAAGATTATGGTATAAAAAAAATAACAGATTACAAAGATGGAGTACCTGTTATTTATTCTTTACCTTCGTTACTATGGTCTAATTCAGGATATATAGGATTCAATGTTACTAAGAATTTTATTACAACACTAAAACAAAATGTTATAACAAGTAAGTGATAACTATTAGATAATTATTATATTTTTTTAATGCTTTTGACTAGTTTTTTAAAATTATCATCAATATTTCGAATATAAAAAGATTCATAACTATTTAAAATAACTTTCCCAAAACTGTTTATTTTTTTAACATTTTTCTTTTGTGTAAATTGTACTTCTCCATCATCCATATTAGAGTTAATAAGCGCGATTTTTGCTGCATCTTCTATAACACTTTTCGATGGGTTGTCATCGAAAATTATTACATGTGAACCCGGTTTATCCTTGACATGTAAAAAATAGTGATTTTGTTTAGCTAAAGAAAATGTTAGATAGTTATTTTGAAAATTATTTTTACCAAATCCAATTTTAATATTATTGACAATCAAATAATAAGGTTGAGACATTCCTTGACTTTTATTTGTTTGTTTTTTTAATACTTTTTTATTTATATAACCATTTTCAATTAATTCAAATTCAATACCTTTTAAATCTAAATCGTTTGATGTTTCTAGTTGATTATGCAAAGTTTCAAAATATACAACTTTATCAGTAGTAATATCTATTTGTTCTTTAATGTGGGCAATACTACGTTTAGCTTTTTTATAAGTATTATAATAATCATTTGCGTTCTCTGAAACACTTTTAAGCGGATTTATCTTAATTTTTATTCCTTCAATTTCAATATAATCTTTTTTTTGATTGATTAATATATCATTTTGAAATGTAATGAGTAAATCGCCATATTCACGATATTTGTCCATATCTTGGGCCTTTTTTAATTCGGAATTTAAACTTAGTAGTTTCTTTTTTAACGATTTTAAGTTTCTATTAATAGCTAACACAACATCCTTATTAGCATCCATTCGATGCTTATCTTCCATTTTAGAAAAATAATTAACATACAAGCTATTAGGAGTTATTTCTTTACTGTTAGGTGCTTTAATAACGGTATAACTTTTCCCATCGAAGAACAAACCATATTTGCAATTATCATTATTTTGCATTATTTCTAATTCGTATTGAGAAAAATCGTTTTTAATATGTGTTGTTGGCTCAATATATTTTGCGTTAACACTAATAAATCTTCCATTATGATCAATAGAAGTGGTTTTATAACAAGCTAGAATGTTGTTTTCTTCATCGCAAATAATTAAATTTGTATTATTAGGAATCAACTCAACATAAAGGTAACGGGTTACTTTTTTATATGCATCAGTTGTTTTATTAATTGTAAGTTTAACAATACGATCAGATTCGATTTTTTCTATATTGATAATCTTTCCATTTTCAATTTCTTTTTTTAGTTTAATAAGTAAACTAGAAGAACGGGAAATAAACGTTTTAGTTTCTTCAACTAAAGTGAAAAAAGGTGAGCGATTATTTAAAGTTATAAATATTTTTTCTTTTCCATTTCGTGATTTAGATATTAAAAAATCGCTATCATTGAGCATAGTAATTTTGTTGATATATGAACCAACAATTTCATCTTTGATTAATGTAATTAATACTTCAATAAATTTATTAGATAAAGCCATAACAATCACCTAAATAATAGTAACATAAATTTAATAACAAAGTTATATGTTATTATTTAAATAGTGAAAAAATATATAGAAAAGCGCTTTAAATAACGGAATTTTACATTTATTTTGTTTGACAAATGCTATATGCGTTTATTATAATAAACGATATGAAAAGATGGTGTTAATAAATGTCGAAAAAAGGGTTATTAATTATTCTTAGTGGTCCTTCTGGAGTTGGAAAAGGTACTGTAAGAAAAATTGTTATGCGTGATAAAAAATTGAATCTTGCTTATTCAATTTCCATGACTACTCGTAAGCCACGTGAACGTGAACAAGAAGGTGTGGATTATTTCTTCGTGAGCGAAGAAGAGTTCAAACGCAACATCAATGAAAACAATCTTCTTGAATACGCCGAATTTGTTGGTAACTTTTATGGAACTCCGCGTGATTATGTCGAAAAATTACGTAATGAAGGTAAAAATGTTATTTTGGAAATTGAAATAAACGGAGCCCAACAAGTATTAGCAAAAACTGAAGCTGATAATCGTGTTTCGATATTTCTAATGCCACCATCAATAGAAGAACTTGAAAATCGCATTCGTCATCGTCGTAGTGAGCCAGAAGATATTATTCAAAAGAGACTTGAAAAAGCACGTCGCGAAATGAATATGAAAGATGCTTATGACTATGTTGTCTTAAATGACAATGTTGAAGATGCTGCAAATAAAATCAAAAATATAATCCGTCGTAATAGTAATAAATAAGGATGATAGGAGGAATACCATGATTGTTCTAAAAGTATTAGTTGAACATGCTGCGTATGCCTTAAATCGTCCTTTTTCTTATGTCTATGATGGTGTTGTTTTGCCTTGCGTTGGAGCGCGTGTAGTAGTTCCGTTTAATAATAAAGATATTGTTGGCTATATCGAAAATGTTGAAATAGTTAATAAGTCAAAAGAAGAATATGAAGAAGAATTAGGATTTAATTTAAACATGGCTAAAAGTGTTATAGATAGTGAGGCTATACTTACTAAAGAATTACGTGATTTAGCAAGTGAAGTTGCTGATTATTATCACGCTCCATTAATAAGTGTTTACCAAGCTATGCTTCCACCTTCGCTTAAACCCACGTCTTCTTCTTTTAATAATGCCAAAATTCAATATGAAAAATATGTAAAATGCATTAATTCTAATGAAGAAGGACTTACAAGCAAACAAATTGAATTATTACGATTACTAAATATAAGCGCTGAAGTTAAAAAAAGCGAGGTAAAATCTTTAAGTGTTTTAAAAAAACTTATTGATAATGGAAATGTAATAGAAATCAAAAAAGAAAAAATGCGTTATCGTTTTGAAAATATTAAAAATTTGAAAGAATATCCATTAACCACATTACAAGAACAAGTAAAAAATGAGTTTTTAGATAGTAATGATTTAGTGTATTTATTAGAAGGCGTAACTGGATCTGGCAAGACAGAAGTATATATAAAATTAGTAAAAGAAACAATTGCCTTGGGTAAAAGTGCTTTAATACTTGTACCAGAAATTTCTTTAACGCCAGTTATGCTTAATCGTTTTTATACTTTATTTGAGAAAAATGTTGCAATATTACATTCTGAATTAACAAGTGGGGAAAAATATGATGAGTATCGCCGTATTTTGCGTGGTAATGCCAAAGTTGTTATTGGTACAAGAAGTGCGATTTTTGCACCTTTAGACAATATTGGAATTATTATTATTGATGAAGAACACGTGGAATCATATAAGCAAGACAATACTCCATGCTATCACGCTCGTGAAGTTGCAATAATGCGTGCTAAACACTTTGCGGGATGTAAAGTGTTACTTGGTAGTGCTACTCCCTCATTAGAATCGGAAGCACGAGCATGTAAAGGTGTATATCATCATTTAAAAATGCTTAAAAGAGTTAATGAAAGAGAACTTCCAAAAACCGAAATAGTTAGCTTGCAAAATTTTAAAAACATAGATTACACTTCATCAATATTTTCCATTCCTTTAAGAAATGCTATTGATGAGTGCTTAAAAAGAAAAGAACAAATAGTCTTGTTATTAAATCGTAGGGGATATTC
>CAKPAV010000161.1 GCA_934133115.1 uncultured Bacilli bacterium | reverse complement strand
AAATATTTGAAAGGAGAACATACTAATGCCAACTATTAATCAATTAGTACGTAATGGTCGTAGCAAAACTACATTTAAATCCAAAGCTCCTGCATTAAACAAGAGATGGAATTCTTTAAGAAAGAAAGAAACATCACAAGATGCAGCACAAAAACGTGGTGTCTGTACCCGTGTCGGTACTATGACTCCTAAAAAACCAAACTCAGCTTTACGTAAGTACGCTCGTGTACGTTTATCAAATGGTTATGAAGTAACTGCTTATATTGGTGGTGAAGGACATAACTTACAAGAGCACTCAACCGTAATGATTCGTGGTGGACGTGTTAAGGATTTACCAGGTGTTCGTTACCATATTATCCGTGGAACATTAGACTGCGCAGGTATTGAAAAACGCCGTCAATCTCGTTCATTATACGGAACTAAAAAACCTAAAGAAAGCAAATAATGATTAAACAAATAACAATTGTTTAAGGAAGGAGGATTTATTATATGCCACGTAAGGGAAGCGTTGCAAAACGCGATGTGTTACCAGATCCAATTTATAACTCAAAACTAGTAACACGATTAATTAACAAAATAATGGTAGATGGTAAGAGAGGAACTGCTCAAACTATCTTATATAACGCATTTAAGAGAATCGAAGCCAAAACAGAAAAACCTGCAATGGATGTATTCGCAACTGCAATTAACAACATTATGCCAGAACACGAATTAAAAGTTCGTAGAATCGGTGCCGCTAACTACCAAGTTCCAATTGAAGTATCTCCAGATAGAAAAATTACATTAGGTCTTCGTTGGTTAGTTAACTATGCTCGTTTAAGAAACGAAAAAACAATGGAAGAAAAACTTTGTAACGAAATTATTGATGCCGCTAATGGTACAGGTGCATCAGTTAAGAAACGTGAAGATACTCACAAAATGGCAGAAGCTAACAAAGCTTATGCACATTATCGTTGGTAATAGGAGGAAGTATTTCAAATGGCTCGTGAATATGATTTAGCCCATACCCGTAATATTGGTATTATGGCCCACATTGATGCTGGTAAAACAACAACAACAGAGCGTATCTTGTTCTATACAGGTAAGATTCACAAGATTGGTGAAGTCCATGATGGCGGAGCTACTATGGACTGGATGGTTCAAGAACAAGAAAGAGGTATTACAATTACTTCCGCTGCAACTACTGCATTCTGGAAAGGTAACCGTATTAACGTTATCGACACTCCGGGACACGTCGACTTTACTGTAGAAGTTGAACGTTCATTACGTGTACTTGATGGTGCTGTTACAGTACTTGATGGTAAAAACGGTGTTGAACCACAAACTGAAACTGTTTGGAGACAAGGTAGTAAATATGGCGTTCCACGTATTGTTTTCGTAAACAAACTAGACGCTATTGGTGCTGATTTTGATATGTGTGTGGAAACATTACATTCAAGATTAGCTGCTAACGCTGCTGCTATTCAATATCCAATCGGAATTGAATCAAGCTTAAGCGGTGTTATCGATATTATTGAAAGAAAAGCATGGAATTATTCTAGTGATAAGGCTGCTGCTCCAACTGAAGGACCAATTCCTGAAGAATACAAAGAAAAAGTTGAAGTATTACGTCAAGAATTATTAGAAAGATTAGCTTCTTTCGATGATGATTTAATGATGATGGTATTAGATGGACAAGATGTTCCTGTCGATTTAATCAAAAATACTATTCGTAAAGCTGTTTTAACTGGCGAATTCTTCCCAGTTTTAGCAGGATCTGCTTATAAAAATAAGGGTATTCAATTATTACTTGATGCAGTCATTGACTACTTACCAAGCCCACTTGATATCCCACCTGCAGTAGGTACATTACCAGATGGATCAGAATATAAATGTATTCCAGATGATAATGCCCCATTAGCAGCATTAGCATTTAAGATTGCTACTGACCCATTCGTTGGTCGTTTAGCTTACTTCAGAGTTTACTCTGGTGTTGCTAAAGCTGGTAGCTATGTCTTAAACTCAACTAAAGGTGTCAAAGAAAGATTTGGCCGTTTAGTATTAATGCACTCTAACCACCGTCAAGAAGTTGAAGCAGTTCACGCTGGTGAAATTGCTGCTGTTATCGGTTTAAAGAACACTACAACTGGTGATACACTTTGTGATGAAAAATTAGATGTTGTATTAGAAAAAATGGAATTCCCAGAACCAGTTATCGAAGAAGCTATTGAACCAAAATCAAAAGCTGACCAAGATAAAATGACTTTAGCTTTAATTAAATTAGCTGAAGAAGATCCAACATTCCGTGTTCATACAAATAACGAAACTGGACAAACTATTATTGCTGGTGTTGGTGAATTACACTTAGATATTATTGTTGACCGTTTAAAGAGAGAATTTAACGTTCAATGTAACGTTGGTGCTCCACAAGTTGGATATCGTGAAACTATTAAAACTGCCGCAGAATGTGAAGGTAAATACATTAAACAATCTGGTGGTCGTGGACAATATGGTCACGTATGGATTAAATTCGAACCAAATCCTGGCAAAGGATTTGAATTCGTCGACGCTATCGTCGGTGGTACTGTACCACGTGAATATATTAAACCAACTGAAGATGGTTTACGCGATTCATTAAATCGTGGCTTAATTGCTGGATATCCAGTTGTTGATATCAAAGCAACATTATTCGATGGATCTTACCATGATGTCGACTCATCTGAAGCCGCTTATAAAATTGCTGCATCTATGGCTTTAAAAGAAGCTGCTAGAAAATGTAATCCAGTTATTCTTGAACCAGTTATGAAAGTTGAAATTACTGTTCCACAAGAATACATGGGTGATGTAATGGGCGATATTACAAAACGTCGTGGTACTATTGAAGGTATGAATCAACGTGGAAATGCACAAATTATTGATGCATCTATTCCACTTGCAACAATGTTTGGTTACGTTACAGATTTACGTTCATTTACTCAAGGCCGTGGAAACTACACAATGCAATTCGATCATTTCCAAGAATGCCCACGCTTTGTAGCTGATGAAATTATTAAAAAATCTGGCATGTCAAACCGCTAATTTAATATTTATTTATATAATAAATATTGATTTTAAAACTAATTTGCTATATTATGAATTCAGTTAGAATTTTTATTAGAAAATAAGGAGGAAATTCAAATGGCAAAAGAAAAATTTGATAGAAGTAAAGTCCACGTTAATATTGGTACTATCGGTCACGTTGACCATGGTAAAACAACATTAACAGCGGCCATCACTAATGTTTTAGCTAAACAAGGTGGTGCTAAGGCTACAGCATATGACCAAATCGATGCTGCACCAGAAGAAAAAGCTCGTGGTATAACAATTAACACAGCACACATTGAGTACACAACTGCAAAACGTCACTACGCTCACGTAGACTGTCCGGGACACGCTGACTATGTTAAAAACATGATCACCGGTGCTGCTCAAATGGATGGTGCTATCTTAGTTGTTGCTGCAACTGATGGTGTTATGCCTCAAACTCGTGAACACATCTTACTTGCTCGTCAAGTTGGTGTTCCTTACATCGTTGTCTTCTTAAATAAGACAGACTTAGTTGATGATCCAGAATTAATCGACTTAGTTGAAATGGATGTCCGTGAATTATTAAATTCATATGGCTATCCAGGAGACGAAACTCCAATTATCCGTGGTTCTGCAAGATTAGCTCTTGATGGAGACCCAGAAGCTGAAAAAGCAATTCTTGAATTAATGGATGCTGTTGATACATATATCCCAGATCCAGTTCGTTCAAATGACTTACCATTCTTACTCCCAATCGAAGACGTACTTACAATTACAGGTCGTGGTACTGTCGTTACTGGTAGAGTTGAACGTGGTATGTTAAAATTAAACGATGAAGTTGAAATCGTTGGTATTAAACCTACTAAGAAGTCTGTTGTTACAGGTATCGAAATGTTCCGTAAATTATTAGACTTCGCTGAAGCTGGAGATAACGTCGGTGTATTACTCCGTGGCGTTAACCGTGATGAAGTAGTTCGTGGTCAAGTTCTTGTTAAACCAGGATCAGTTACTCCACATACAAAATTCGTTGCTTCTGTATACGTTTTAACAAAAGAAGAAGGTGGACGTCATACCGCTTTCTTATCTAACTATCGTCCTCAATTCTATTTCCGTACAACTGATATTACAGGTGTTATTACACTTCCAGCTGACGTTGAAATGGTTATGCCAGGTGATAACGTTACATTAACTGTTGAATTAATTCACCCAGTTGCAATTGAAAAAGGTACTAAGTTCTCTATCCGTGAAGGTGGACGTACTGTTGGTGCTGGTACTGTTAGCGAAATTCTTAAATAATTTCCTTAACTAAAAATAAATTAGGATTCGATTTATTCGAGTCCTTTTTTTTGTTATAATTTTTTTGGTGATGTCATAAATGTTATT
>CAKPAV010000160.1 GCA_934133115.1 uncultured Bacilli bacterium | reverse complement strand
CAAACATACTTTCCTTAACTCCTAATTCTCCAATATGCATTACTAATCCAATTTCTTTCATCCATTCTTCCATTTTATCTAAGCCTTCTAAAGCAACTTGTTCATCTGATTTATTAGTTACATCAACATCCCACACATTTTTAGCAAATTTGACGAATTGATGTAAGCCATATGGCATAATGAAATGATAATAAGCCATAGAAATGCTTGATAAAGTCATTCCATGAGTGGCATTAGTAACTCCTCCAATAGATTGACCAATCATATGAACCATCCAGTCTTGAGACTTACCCTTACCCACTAAAGTATTTAAAGCCCAAGTAGCAATCCACATAATATTACTTCTTGCTTCATAATTAGTTGGATCTTTAATAGCGATTAAAGAAGAATGAATTAAACTACGCATTAAACCTTCCATAATATAATCGGATGTTGAATCATCGTTTCCAGAAAAATATTGTTCAGTGATATGATTCATAATATCATAAATTCCCGCGACCATTTGATAATGAGGAACAGTATAAGTAAATATTGGATTTAAAATAGAAAACTTTGGAAAAACATTATCACCAAATACATGGCCGATTTTTAATCCGGTACTAGGATCAGTGATAACAGCGCCACCATTCATCTCACTACCAGTTCCTACCATTGTTAATATTACGCCAACTGGAATAATCTTATTATCAACATCTTCCATTCTTAAATAATATTTTTCCCAAGGGTTAGTAGGACAATGCGCGGATACCGATACCGCTTTAGCATAATCAACAACAGATCCTCCACCGACAGCTAAAATTAAATCAACATTATTAACTTTAGCAATATGTGCACCTTCAAATAATTTTTCTTTTGTTGGATTAGGCATAACACCTGGATCTTCAAATATTTCTTTATCATTATCTTTTAAAATCTTGATAACTTCATCATAAATTCCATTCTTTTTAATCGAACCTCCACCATAAATAAGCATAACTTTCTTTCCATAATGCTTAAGTTCATCATTTAAATAATCTAATGACTTATCTCCAAAATAAAGTTTAGTTGGATTAGAATAGCAAAAATTTCCTAACATTTTGATTTCTCCTTTAAAATTGACAACACTTATTATGTCATCTAAAATAATAATAATACCTAAACCTAACTTTAGGTCAATACTTTAGGAGAAAAAATATGTTTTATACAATTGGACAGATTTCTACAATGACAAACTTATCAATTTCGACATTAAGATATTATGATGCGGAAGGATTATTTCCTAACTTAAACCGTAAATCTGGCATTAGACAATTTAGTAACCGCGAACTAGAAACAATTAGAGTTATTGAATGTCTAAAAAAATCCGGACTAGAAATTAAAGAAATCAAAGAGTTTATAAAAATGTGTCAAGAAGGTCCTAAAACATATAAACAAAGGAAAGCACTTTTTGATAATCAAAAGAAATTAGTAGAAGAGGAAATTAAAAAATTAAATAAAACTCTTGATATGTTAAATTTTAAGTCTTGGTATTATGAAACTGCTCTAAAAGATGGTAATGAAGAACATTTAAAAGAAATGATACCAAATAACTTACCTGGTGAAATTCAAGAATTATATAATCGTAGTCACAAAGAATAAAATTAAAAATCCAAGACTAGCTAATTATAAGTAATCTTGGATTTTGTTCTACTTTTTTCTTCCTATAAGCACAAATGTATGTTCGGTTTCGCTTGCTTCAATAATATCAAAATATGGCTCAAATACTTTACTTTCAATGAGCGGAGCATTTAAAGTACGAGATACATTAACCGCTCTATCGCTATGATGACGTTGTAATTCAAAGCGCGATAAGGAATGTAATATTGCAAATTTGCCGTCTTTTTTAAGCACTTCACTTAATTTTTTGGCGAATGCCTCAACATCTAAGAAGTGTGGATAAGCGTTATATATAATAGCGTAATCATAATAGTTTTGTTCTTTTAAATTAATAAAATCGCATTTTTCAAATATTGCCCAATTGTCTAATTGGTATTTCTTTTTAGCAATATCTATCATATTTTGAGATATATCAATACCTTTAACTACGGAATTAGAATATTCATGTAACAAACGAGTAATAACCCCAGTTCCGCAGGCAATATCTAAAATTTTAGAATTTGGTTTAACATCCACTTTATCTAATAAATGTTTTTTTTCTTCAATAGAGTGGCATTCATTTTTGTCCCATGAACAAGCACATTTATCAAAAAAGGTTTCAACTTCGTTCATATAAATCACTCCTAAGCAAAAAATGTTTTAGTGTTAATTTTTTGATATCCACCAAAACTATTTGGGTACGAAACTATTTTGCTATATAAATTTTGACCTAAAAATTGTGTGCAAATTTCATTTACTTTGTCTTCGATATCAATGTATTCAAACACTTCTGGATAAACAATTTTTGCATTGTACCAAGTATTTGCTAAAGCAAGTTCAACGTTTGTGTAGTAAGCATTATAAGCCATTTGAAGATAAACTTCTCCGTTTTGCCAAGCTTTACATTCATCAAATATTGTTGGATCTTCTTTATAAAGTGGTTTAATGTTTTTGATTGCCGCAGCATCAAGAATCATAATATCCATATCTTTTCCTAAATCAACGAATTTCTCTTTTTCAATTTCTTGAATACCATCTTTAGTTAAATCATTAACGACATTTTTAATGTGTGCAACATTAAATGGCTCATAATTTTGTGCGGTCATATATTGATTAGTTGTTCCCCAGTTTCCTAATCCACAAATATAAGTGGATTTTTTATTTTCTTCTTTAATGTCTTTTGTTTTATTAAATATTTCTTCTTTTTGTGCTTCAATATAATTATTTAAAGCAGTGGCTTTTTCATTTTTATTGAATACTTTTCCTAGCAAATCAATACTATTTTTAATATTATCATCAAATACCCCTTTAGCGCCATATCTTAAAGTTATAACAGGAACTCCAAGTTGTTCTTGAAGAGCATTAGCTTTATTAACATCTTCATATTCAGATATGACAATATCTGGATTACAGTTTAGTATTTTTTCAGCTTCCGCGAGTTGGGCCATTGGGCCGCCTACACCACATGATGGTAATTTGCTAAATGTATCTCCATAAGCAATAACATAAGGACGAGCAACTCCATCAAACATTTTCGGACGATTTGTAAGTGAAGTATTATCGATATCTTCAACCCCGCTAAGAAAAGACACATCACCCACATAACTATATAGGCGTAATGCACCAGCACCAATACAAACCACTTGTTTGAAACTTCCAGGATTAATTGTGTTTTTTCTTCCAATTAGATCGGTAATTTCAATGTTAGTGTTGTTACTTGTATTAGTAGAATTTGATCCTCTAGTGGAATTACACGAACATAGTGTCAGTGTTAGTAAAGAAATAATAAATAACTTGTTTCTTTTCATAATAAACCTCCTTATCTTAATCTAATTTTGCTAATATTATTTTTTGACTATTGATGCTTTTGATTTCTACATCAATATCAAATGTTTTTTTAATAATTTCTTCATCAATTTCTGATGAAAGTCTCTCACTAATCAATTTTCCTTCTTTTAAAAAGAAAAATTTATCACCATAATTTAGTGCCAAATTTAAGTCATGAATTGCAATTAATATCATAATATTTTTGTCTTTAACAATTCTTTTGGCTTCTTTTAATATTAAATGTTCATTATTAATATCAAGGTTACCGGTTGGTTCATCAAATATAATGAGTTCTGGCTCTTGAACTAAAGCACGAGCAATAGCTACTTTTTGTTTTTCTCCACCACTTAAACAAGTGACATTTTTGGGCATAATATTTTCTAAATGCATATCATGAATAATTTGCATTACTTTTTCTTTATCTTCTTTAGTTGCTACGTAATTAAATGAACTAATACGACCAGATAAAATCGTATCATAAACACTTAATTCACCAAACTTAATATCTTGTGGTACATAGCTTATTTTTTTGGCTCGTTCTTTACTAGATAAAGTATTAATAGAAACATCATTTAATATTATTTCACCATTCTTAAATTTCATCATATTTAAGATTGTTTTAAATAATGTTGATTTACCGGCACCATTTTTTCCTAATACAATACCAATTAAGCCATCATTAAGTGTTAAAGAAATATCGTTTATAATATTACTTTTTTTATCATAAGATGAAGATAAATTTTGAATATTAAGCATTTACTTCACCCCTTTTAGAAGAAAAAATGATATATAAGAAGAATGGCGCACCAAGAAGAGAAGTTATGGCCCCTACTGGAAGAGCACTTCCATTTCCAAAACTTCTTGATAAAGTATCAGCAAGTAAAAGTAATACACTTCCAGCAAGAATCGAAGAAGGAATTAAATAGCGGTGGTCTTGTCCTAATATTTTTTTCATAATATGCGGGCAAATAATTCCAACAAAGCCAATTATTC
>CAKPAV010000159.1 GCA_934133115.1 uncultured Bacilli bacterium | reverse complement strand
CAATTGATTTATTAAAATTTTCCAAATTGTTTTATGTTTATTTTTTTTTAGTTCATTTATTTTATCTTTATTAAATCTTTCATTCACTTCTTTTTCCATTAAACCACTAGTTCTACTTTTTAGTTTTTTTAATACCAATTCTTTTTTCTCATCATAATACATATTATCACCTAGTAAAACAATATGATTTTGTGCATAAAAAAAGACACTAATTGAAACTAGATTAGTGCTTAATATTAATTACTTGTTGATTTCATCTTCTTTTAAACAAAGCATCATAATTTTTGCAATAATGCCAAATAAATAATTAAATATAATTAATAATATACTTAGGGGGATATACACGCTTTTTTTAAAATTAATAATGCATATACACTAGCGCCAATTAAAACAATTAAATTAATAATTGTTGCTATTCTTATTATACTTGCAACGCTTTTTGTTATAAAATTCAATCGTAAATTAACATGAATTTCTTGACATGAAATAATTATTGATTCTTGTGGAAATATTCTATTAGATTAAATCGCTTTTTGTTAATGGAGTACTAACACTTTTACCGTTTTATACTTTTAAATTTTGAACTCCGAAACGTAATAAAGTTTTAATTGCCTTAGTTAAAAAGTTTTTTGTATCTTTGTCTAGTTTAGTTGCCGAATTAACAACCGCCGGTAAACTCTTTTGCCATTCTTCTTGTGATTGAGGAAGAATATTGACATTATTCACATCAATTAAGCTATAAAGAGAATTAACAAAGCGTTCTCGATCTTGTTCCGACATTGATCTAACCCACATATTTAAAGTACGATCTAAATACCTTGCACTTGGTGTTATAGCTTTAATATAAATAAAATCTTTATCTTTAATCATCCAAGAAAATGGGTCGTGTTGCCAAATTCCAAAACGATCACTTTTAAGAACTTTCATTTCTCCACAATTTTCTAATAACATCCCCACCAATGAAGATTGTGGTAAAGTTTTTTCAATGCGATCACTAATAGAAATAAAGTTTTCGCTCTTTAATGCCATTTCTAAAAATCCTGGGCCATCATGAGAATAAACTTTAATGATACGATTTTTATAGTCTTCTTGTACATTTGCTGCAGCATAAATAGCTAAATTACCGCCTTTAGAATGTCCACCAACACGAATATTTCCTGTTAAGTGTTTAGCGGCTTTATCTAAATATTTTTTGGCATCTTCTTGAGAAGGAACGGGATATTGAAATGCCATATTAAAATTTTCTTTCCAACCAGCTAAACTAGAATCGGTTCCACGAAAAGCAACATAAGATTCATTTTCATTTAATTGAAAGCTAATTGCGGAAAATTGTTTTTCTTTGTCTTTATCTTTATCCCAGCGCTCAACAAAGCCTTTAACAATCGCATTACGATATCTTGGACTAGAAGCTAAAGCAACAAACAAACGTTTTGTATCTTCTTGATCATATACATCCCAAAAGAGTTCTTTGAAATATTCGGCGCAGAAAAGGTCTTTTAATTTAATTCCTTTCCAACTATAAACACTTTTAAGTTCTTTTGGCCAGTGAAAATAAGAAACCCAAGACAAAATTAGACTATCTACAGTTTTAAAATCTAATTCATCAAATGTTTCTAATGTTTGTTCTGCATAATTAACAATATTATCCATTTATGTTCCTCCTACTGCTTTGAAATAATGGATTAATGACTACAGCTAATTAAAAAGCCCAGTTTCCATCTTTAAATATTTGTACTTGTTTGCCTTCTTTAGTAGTACCAACGATTGATAAATCTTTAGTACCAATCATAAAATCAACATGAATCATGGAATCATTAACACCCATTTGTCTAATTTCTTCTAAAGAATATTTTTCAAAATCCTTAATACAATTTGGGAATCCCATTCCTAATGCCAAGTGACAAGAAGCATTTTCATCGAATAAAGTATTATAGAATAAAATATTTAAATTAGAAATTGGTGAATCATAAGGAATTAAAGCAACTTCTCCTAGCATAGTAGCGCCTTCATCCATACTTACCATTTCACGTAATACGTGTTCATTCTTTTCCGCATGAACATCAACAACTTTACCATGTTCAAATTTAATCCAGAAATTTTCAATCAATTGTCCTTTATATGATAAAGGTTTTGATGAATAGACAATTCCTTCTATATCTCCTCTTTTTGGAGTAGTAAAGCATTCTTCACTTGGAATATTTGGATTGAAATAAACTTTATTACCAAGAGTTTCTTCTCCTCCACCAATAAATAAAGCATTTTCTATTAAACCAACAGTGAAATCTGTGCCATTACTTGCTTTGTAAGTTAAAGATTTTAAATTCAAACCATTTAAATAATTACAACGATGTAACAAATCTTCATTATGCTTTTTCCAAGCTTCAATCGGATTTTCATCAACACGTGATGTATATAATATTGCTTCCCAAAGTTTTTCCATAGCCTGGCTTACACTTAAATTAGGGAATACTTTTTTCGCCCATTTCTTACCTGGAACAGCGGCAATACACCATTGGTATTTATTTTCCATCGCATCACGATAAGGCTTAATAAGCGGATATCTAATTCTTTGAGCTTCCGCAGATTTCTTTTCATTCATTCCCTTTAAACCATCTGGATCTTCACTATCAAGCCAAATTAATGCTGGTAAGGTTAGAGAATTATGTTTTAATTTTTCTTCTTCCCATTTTTCTAGTGTTGCTAATGTTTTAACACTACAATATTTATTATGAACTTTTGCTAATGGTTGATAAGACCATTCAATAGTTACTTTTCTAGCACCAAATTTATAGCAATACTCGGTAACCATTTTTACAAATTCTGGTTGATCAAGATCACATCTAATTATTACATCTTGGCCTTTTTGGACATTAATTCCTGTTTTTGCAATTAATTCAGCATATTTTTTTAAAACAGATTTTTTCATTATTTTCTTCTCCTCTTGTTTTTCTTATTTTCTATTTTGCGTCTTGCCTGTCTTCCCATAAAACGTTTTTCACTTTTTATTTCTAAAGAAATTTCTCCCGCATCTTTATTCGTATCAATAACTGTTACTTCAACTGTGTCTCCTAAAGAATAGCGTTTTCCTTTTCTTCTTCCAGCAGCATTAAAACAATTGTCATCAACAAAATAATAATCGTTCATTGTTTCAAATGCAACCTTTCCGGAAACTCCATTATCTAATTCGACAAAAAGTCCAGAATTGTTCATACCAGTAATATAACCTTTAAAATCTACACCAATAAATTGACGCATATATTCAGCACATTTCATATCAGTGGATTCCCGCTCTACCGCAATCGCACGGCGCTCTTTCATAGAAGTATTTTCCGCAATATAATTAAGTTCTTCCATTTTTTCATAAGCATTTTGAATATTACCTTCAAATAAATATTTATGTAAATAACGATGAACAATTAAATCTGGATATCTTCTAATTGGAGAAGTAAAGTGTGTATAACATTTACTTGCTAAACCAAAGTGTCCTTTATTATTAGTGGCATATCTTGCTTTAGCTAAACTTCTTAATAATACTTGTCCTAAGATAGTATATTTATCTGAATATTTTGCATCATCAAGCAATCTTTGCATATCTTTAGGTTTTACACTAATTGCGTCAAAATGAGGTTTAAATCCTAATCTAGATGCAAAAGCAATAAGTGTATCCATACGTTTAGCTGGTGGATTTTCATGGATTCGATAAATAAATGGTAAATTCATGCGGAAGATTGTTTCTGCAACTTGTTCATTAGCAAGAATCATAAAGTCTTCAATTAACTTTTCTCCTGCTTTTTGAACTTTCTTTGTTAAGTCAATTGCATCTCCATCTTTATTAACAATTACTTTTAATTCCGGAATGGCTAAATCTAATTCTCCACGTTCTACTTTGATTTTACGTAATAATAACGCTATTTCGTTAAGTAATTGAATTTGCTTTTCTAATTTTGTGGAAGAAAGTCCTTTATCAATTACTTCATTTACATAAGTATATGTTAGTCTTTCACTAGATCTAATCACACTTGGTTTTATTTCCGAACTAAGAACATTACCATTCTTATCTAATTTAATTAAACAAGATATTGTTAATCGATCAACATGGGGATTAAGAGAACAAATACCATTAGAAAGCATAAATGGTAACATCGGCACGACACGATCCGCCACATAAATGGATGTGCCACGATTAAGTGCTTCTTTATCTAATTCACTATATTCTTTAACATAATTAGAAACATCAGCAATATGAACTCCTACTAAATAACCATAATCTTCTTTTGAAGCACTAACAGCGTCATCTAAGTCTTTAGCGTCTTCTCCATCAATAGTCACAATAAATTCATTACGTAAATCTAGACGATTAACTAAATCACTTTCTTTAACTTCTAATGGAACTCTAGTTAGTTCTTCATTAACTTCATCATTAAATTCAACTGGGCAATCATGTTCTAATAAAATACGCGTGATATCTACTC
>CAKPAV010000158.1 GCA_934133115.1 uncultured Bacilli bacterium | reverse complement strand
AATGTTCATGCGGAGTGTGGTTATGAAACGCAAGCTAAACTTAATAGTGAGGCTGCCACGATAAAGGCAATTTATGAAGAAACACAAAAGGAAATGGACAAAAATTCTTATGTTTGTGGTGACGGAGTAGATGAATGTACAGAATATTATTCTATATTTAAAATTTCTATTTTAAATTTGAGTGAAAATTTTTATGTAAAAGTTACAGGTGATAACGGTTATAGTGCTACATATACATATAATGATGCAAAAGATGGTATTGTGTCATTTGAAATAGAAGATTTAACAAAAGTTAATACTTTTACATTTAACGTTTATAATACAAATAATTCTGGTTGTAGTGAGAAGCTTAATAGAACATTTTATTTAACAACTCCAAGGTTAAATGAGTATTATAATGTTAAATTATGTGATGAATTACCAGATTACTACATGTGTCAAAAGTTTGTAACGTATGAGGATACGGGGTATACTGACTTTTTAATCTCTATAAATAAATATTATGAACAACAGGAAGATGTAAAGAATAATACTAATAAATCGTTTTTTGAAAAAGTTATTGATTTTATTAAAGAAAACAAGGTCGTATTTATAATTACTGGTGGTGTTGTAGTAGTTGGTGGTGTAGCAACTGTAATAATTTTAAAGAAAAGAAGAAAGGATATAGTTTAATATGAAGAAACATTTAAAAATTTTATTTATTATATTAATTCAATGTATCTTTATTATTGATATAAATGCGGTTGAAAACGGAAAAGTTTATAATATACACACTAGTGATACTACTTTTATATCCACTTTTGGTTTTGAAGATTATCAAACTCATACGGCTTCAGATGGTAGTAAAACGGTCAATGCATATTGTGTTGATAGAGGTAAATCAGCACCTTCGACTGCTAAAGTAGTAAGAGTTCTTGGTACTGAAAAAGAATTAATTAAGTATGATAATGCTATTATTGCTATTTTAAAAGAGGGTGAAAATGGTGTTGATTATGAAACAATTCATATTGCTTTAAGAATATTTGTTAATGTAATTGATCGAACAAAAGATGCAAAAGATGTTAAGGATGCTACATATCAAAAAGAATTAGAAGCTATATTAAACTGTTTCTTAACAGATTCTAGTTTTAAGGAAGTTTATACATCTTATACTGGAAAGAGCCCAAAAGTTGAAGCATGTAAATCACCAGTTAAAGGTGAAGGCAACAATAAGTTAGGAACTGTTAAAGAGGTTCTTAAAAAGGCGTTGGAAGCGGGAATTAATGGTGAAGAACCTGAAGGTAAAAATAGTGTAACTAAAGGACCAGCAACTGAACCAAAAACTGAAAACGGAAAAGTAACAAAAATTGTATCAGTAAAAATAAGCCTTGCGGGTATTAAAAATAAAACAGATTTTTTCAAATACATGGGTTTTGAAAAAGATAATAATAAAGTTAATGTAAAATTGTTGGGATACTCAAAATCATTCAACGAATCAGAGACTGGTTGGACTTCATTTGAAGCTGGCGAAGATGGCTTTGATTTAAGTAAGATAGATGGAGAAGAAATATATAATGGTGAATTATATGTTGGCTTTTTAGTAGAAATGGAATCAAAAGACGATGGTAGTGGTAAAGTTGATGACGAAAGCCCTGATTGTGAAGATGTAAAAATAACAGTAAAATTTAAATATAATGGAAAAGATTTAGCTGCATTGATTGGCAATGGTATCAAGTTGCAAAGGTTTTATGCATATATTCCAGAAACAGGTGACCCAATAGATTTGAATTTTGAATTAAATACAAGTATGTGTGACTCAAGTTCGTGTGATCCAACATCAACACTTCCAAGTATATGTGAAGATGGATTAGAGCCTGATGAAAATGGTAATGTGGAATATGAATTTAGAGAAGCTTACAATCCTGAATCTGGAAAATATAACATTAAGAAATGTTTATTATCTAAAGATAGTAAAGATAAAGCAGGAAATTCTTATACATTAAAAGATACTGATAATACTGGAATGGTAAGTGAAAATCCATATTGCGTAGTTAAATGTAAAGAAGATTATAAATTCGGTATTCCTTATAAAAGAAATACAGAATCAGGAAGATATTTCCAAATTAGTGTTTCATTGCAAGGACAACAAGATTGTTATACTTCAAAAATCGATTATGAAAAATATTCTGAAGATATGGTTAAGAAACAGATTGAAATTGTTAAACAATATAATTCTTGGCTATATGAATATGAAAATATGGTTAGAAAATATGGTACACCACCTAAATTAGAAAATACTTATGGTGCGGAAAATAACGGAAAATATTGGAAAAAAGGTACCAATGATTCTGACAAAATTGATTGTGGTGAAGATGAAGAACCAATTTATAAGTATTATGTAAGTCACAGTAGTAATTATTTAAAATATACTACTAGTTCTAGCAACGGTGAAACTACTATAACATTTAGCACAACTACTGCAGATGATGCTGAGTTTGCTGATAATATGACAAGAAAAGCTGCATCAGTTTATGGAACAATTAAAGATGATAAATGTGTTGTGGCAAATAAAGATTGGGACGGTCAGCTTGAAGATTTTGAAAAGAATGTAAAATCTGCAAAAACTAAGTTGGAAACACTAATAAAAGAATTGAAGAAAATTATTGACCAATATAATGCATGTAGTGCTGATGATAGTTATAAACCTGTATCTGAAGCTACTTCTGCTACTTGGGCAATGGTATATCGTTATGATCCTGAAATTGTATATAGTTATGATGAACCAGAGCCTGGTGTTTCAACTACTAAATGGATTAATTCTGTAAGTGGTATGAGCTGTGAGCACCAAAAAACGTGTGATGTAATGTATAGTCCTGATGCTGAAATTACTAATGAAAAATGTAATGGCACTAGCAATGGAAATGTTAAGTGTACACCAAGTACAACAATATTGGATATTGATATGGAAGAACATCCTTCAACATGGATATGTAATGGTGAAGCGGATAATGAATTAGAGCAATGTGATGGATCAACAACAAGATCATACTCTGATAAAAATTATTTAGTATGTACATTTGGTGATACTGATACAGCTAATATAACTTGTTCAACATCTAGTTTCAAAGTATCTGATGCAAAATATGTTCATAAAATTGCTTCAGTAAAAGGAACATATAAAACAGAAAGAGTATTCTATAGCGGACATGATGATGGTAATATTTCTATAGAGGCTACCCCAGAACATAACAAAGAAAATTATGATATTATAGATGGATTACCTGTTGGAATTAATACTCCTACGGGAACATATTATTATAAATTATCACTTAAAAACTTTGGTACATTCTATTCAAATCCAGGAAATTTGGGAAGAATTTATGGAGAAACTAGTAATAGTTTATCTTCTCAAATAAGAAAGGAAACTACTACAAAAGATGGACAAACAGTTTCTTCCAATGAATATGCTTGTACTTATGATGTTAATCAAAATACATGTACTGATCCTTCTGGAAATAAACATTATAAAACCGAATGTAAAGAAAATGAAGATTGGGATAAATGTCAAGAAAGGTTATGTCCAGTTTCAAATGGCCCATATTGTGTTGAAAAGGCTCAAGCATATTATAAGTGTAGTAATACTTATTACGATGGCTCTTGTGAAAAAATAGGTAATGGTACAAGGGAGGAAACACTTCTTGCAGTTGGTTGTCAACCTGGAGAACCATGTGAGCAAAATTATAATTGCTGCCCAAATTGTGAAGTTAAATGTATTGGTGTATGTACAATTATTCCAGGAGATGAAGATAATTCCGGTAATAAACCTAATTATGATTTTAGACCTGTAAGCCCTGGAAACTTATTCCCAAATGATCGTGATATTGGTTATAACTGGGAAAGTGATCCAAGCATTTATAAAAACTCATTAGTGGCTAGAAAAGCAAAAGATACAATTGAGGAAATAACAGCAAGAGCAAATAATACCACTTCTGAAGAAAATCCTGGATCAGGTAATATTGATTCTAAAGTTGAGGATTATACTTTAAAAGTAAATATGGATGCTGACATGATTACAAAAATTAGGGAGTATAATAAGGAACAAGAATCATATAATAATGACACTTTGAAATGCTATGATTATCAAATTGATAGAGATGAAAAAAGATGTAAAGATGATGGTTACACATGGAAAAAAGAAGGCGATTCTGGTAAGTGTGTAATGGCAAATATATTTTGTACAAGTTCATTTATTCAAGATTTATTAGATAATAAATTTGGTGGTAGTTATGATATGCCAAAGCATAATAAAAGAACAGAAAACATTGAGAAATTCAGTAAACAATATACAAGCCCAAGTGGTAATGCATTAGAGGATGTTGTTACAAATGATTACTGGACAATTTATAGATTTAATTCGTTAGATTTAAATGGCGATGGAATTCCAGATGTTGGACCATCTTGGAAATAAGGAGGGAATAATATATGAAAGAATCCTACTGGGGATATTGGCTTATGGTTTTTGGAG
>CAKPAV010000157.1 GCA_934133115.1 uncultured Bacilli bacterium | reverse complement strand
GAAGCATATGAAGCACATATCTTATATGCATTATATAAAGCAAAATGTATGTTAATAGTATGTAGTGATGAAAGTTATTTAGATACACCATGGGTAAAGAATGAATATACAAGATATCAAAGTTTCATTGAATCAAAAGAAAAAGAAGAAGGAAGTTTATGTATTGTATATAATAAAAAAACTATAGAACACTTACCAACAATAAAGAATAAATTACAAGGTATTGATTTATCTAGTATAGATAGTTTTGTTACAATACTTAAATTTATAAAGAAATTTTGTATAAACAAAAACGCAAAATCAGCTAAAAATGCTAATTCAAAATACATTAATGATGTTGTTCTAAGACGTGTTAATATTTTAATAATGAACAATCAAAAAAAAGAAGCAATTGAATTAATATCAAGTAATTTAAATGAAGATTATTCAAATTATAAATTATGGGATAAATTATTTGAACTATATATTAGTGACAAAGAAACATCAAAAGAACATTTAAAACAAATTTATAATATGGCACTAGATGCACTTACACCTGCTTCTAAGAAAAAATTTATAGATAAATATACCTATATTAATGAAGATAATTCGCAAATAACTATTATTTATACACCAATAAAAGTTGAATCCTTGTTAGAATATAAAACAAAATTAAATCAAGGTTACGTAAATATTGATTATCCAAATAATATTGAACAAGATATTATTGAATATTTAAAGTCAAATAAAGATAAGAATGATAACATATTATGTCAATATGGTTGCTTTATTTTAGATGGAAAAATAAGTACAAGTAATAATTTTAAAGATGCATTTCATATTATAAGTTTTTTAGCAATAAAGAAGAATGCTGTTGCTCAAAACAAATTAGGAAATTGTTATGAAAATGGTCAAGGAGTAACCAAAGATTATACACAAGCAGGTTTTTGGTATACAAAATCAGCCGAGCAAGGAGATAGTAATGCACAATATAATTTAGGCAAATACTACTTTTTTGTTAAATTGGATAAGACTCAAGCAATTTATTGGTACACAAAAGCCGCAAAACAAGGTCATAACGATGCTCAGATTACTTTAGGTAATTGCTATCGTGATGGCTATGGAGTATCACAAGATTATGCTCAAGCAGTTTATTGGTATGAAAAAGCTGCTGAACAAGGAAATCGTGATGCACAATATATATTAGGCCTTTGTTATGCATGTGGACATGGAGTAGCAAATGATGATACTCAAGCAGTTTACTGGTATGAAAAGTCAGCTGTGCAAGGTCATAGTGAAGCCCAATTTAATTTAGGACAATATTATGAAGATGGTCTAGAAGATGCTCAAGCAGTTTATTGGTACACAAAATCAGCAGAACAAGGGAATATGTATGCGCAATGTAAATTGGCAATTTATTATAAATATGGTCTAGGAGTAGCGAAAGACAATACTCAAGCAATTTATTGGTACACAAAAGCTGCAGAACAGGAAAATGAATTGGCTCAAAATAATTTAGGAGATTGCTATTATTATGGCGACGGAGTAACCCAAAATTATACTCAAGCAGTTTATTGGTATAAAAAGGCTGCCAATCAAGGAAATGTTCATTCCCAAATTAATTTGGGTATTTGCTATGAAAATGGCCATGGTGTAGAAAAAAATTATATTCAAGCAGTTTATTGGTACACAAAAGCTGTTGAAAAAGGAGATAGCTACGCCCAATATAAATTAGGACATTGTTATTATAGTGGCCTAGGAGTAACGCAAGATTATACTCAAGCAATTAATTGGTATAAAAAATCAGCAGAACAAGGAAATCAATGGGCCCAATTTAATTTAGGATTTTGTTATGAAAATGGTCAAGGAGTCCCACAAGATTATAGCCAAGCATTTAATTGGTATACAAAATCTGCTAAACAAGGAAACCAATGGGCTCAATGTAATTTAGGAAATTGTTATAAAAACGGTTACGGAGCAACACAAGATTATACTCAAGCAGTTTATTGGTATAAAAAGGCTGCAGAACAAGGACATAGCGATGCCCAAAATAATTTAGGTATATGCTATGAAAATGGTCGAGGGGTAACACAAAATTATAGTCAAGCGTTTAATTGGTATAAAAAATCTGCAGAACAAGGGCATAGTGACGCCCAATATAATTTAGGTGTTTGTTATTATATGGGTAAAGGAGTAGCAGAAGACAATACTCAAGCAGTTTATTGGTACAAAAAATCTGCCGAGCAAGGAAATGCGGCTGCCCAATATAATTTAGGCAATTGTTATAAAAATGGTCGAGGAGTAGCAAAAAACCATTCACTAGCTAACTATTGGTTCACTAAAGCCGCCGAATAAAGTTTGGAGGACGCCCAAAATAATTTAACCAAGATACATTTTGACTCTGATTAGTTTTTAGATGGGAGGTATACATATGCGATATGTAAAATGTAAAACATGTGGGCACGAAAGTATAGTTAATGAACAAGATGAATTTTTTAGATGTGATTCATGTGGTTCATATAATGAATTAAATGCAATCGTACCAAAAAGTAGTATTAGATGCATAAGATGTAATACACCTTTAGATGCTAAAAGCATTAAAGATGGTGTTTTAGAATGTAATCATTGTCATCAAATAATGACATTTCCTAAAGATAATCAAGCAAGTAATGTAAAAGAGAATATAGAATTAGGAAAGAGTAGCTTAAATATATGTAAATTTGAACAAGCATATGAATATTTTACAAAAGCCATAGAATTAGATCCAAGAGAACCAGAAGGATACTTTAATCGAGCATTAGCAAGATTTAATGTGCAATATCTAAGAGATTTAGTAAATAGAAGAATGCAACCAATATGTCATATAGTAAATGATAAGAAATTTAGTGAAGATAATGATTATATAAAAGCACTTCAATATGCAAGTGATAAGCAAAAAAAAGAATATCAAAGAAAAGCCATAGAAATAGATAATATAAAGAAAGAATTTAAAAAGTTAGAAGAAAAAGGAATAACATATGATTGTTTTATATGTGTAAAAGTAACTGATGAATATCAAAATAAAACAAATGATTATCAAAAAGCATATGATTTATATCATAATTTAAAGGATGAAGGAATTAATCCATTCTTTTCAGAAGCATCATTAAAAGATTGTATCGGAGAAGCATATGAAGCACATATCTTATATGCATTATATAAAGCAAAATGTATGTTAATAGTATGTAGTGATGAAAGTTACTTAGATACACCATGGGTAAAGAATGAATATACAAGATATCAAAGTTTCATTGAATCAAAAGAGAAAAGTGAAGGAAGTTTATGTGTTGTATATAATAAAAACACTATAGAACACTTACCAACAATAAAGAATAAATTACAAGGTATTGATTTATCTAGTATGGATAGTTTTGTTACAATACTTAAATTTGTAAAGAAATATAGTGTTAAAGAAGATAAAAGTAAATCAAAAATATTAAATAAAGTAAATCTATTAGTTTTAAGAAAGAAACAAAAAGAAGCAATAGAGATTCTTTTTGATGCGTTAGATGAAAATTATTCTGATTATGATTTATGGGATAAATTATTTGAATTATATGCTAAAGACAAAGATTATAAAGATAATGTAAAAGCATTATATCAAGAAGCAATAGAAGCACTTGATGAAATAGATAGAACAAAGTTTAAAAATAAATATTCTAAATATATTAGTAATGATACTAAGGCAAAAGATATTAATGATTTAATAAGAGAAACTATAAATAAATCACAAGATAAATCTAAAGATACAACAAATAAATCTCTAGATAATGATAAAAGCAAAATAGTCAAAAATGATAATAATATAAAGAGCAATAAAAATTTATTTAAGAAAATTACAGTAACAACATTAGATGAATATAAAGAAAAAGTATTAGAAGGATATGTTGATATTAGTTATCCAAATAATATAAAACAAGATATTATTGAATATTTAAAGTCAAATAAAGACAAAAATGACAATATATTATGTCAATATGGTTGCTTTATTTTAGATGGAAAAATAAGTACAAATAATAACTATAAAGATGCATTTGAAATTATGAATTCTTTAGCAATAAAAAATAATGCTGAAGCACAATATCGATTAGCAATTTGCTATAAAAATGGCAAGGGAGTAATCCAAGATTATACTCAAGCATTTAATTGGTACACAAAATCCGCTGAGCAAGGAAATATGAATGCTCAAAATAATTTAGGTTTTTGTTATGAAAATGGTGAAGGAGTAGCAAAAGACAATACTCTGGCAGTATATTGGTACACAAAATCTGCTGAACAAGGAAATCAATGGGCCCAATGTAATTTGGGTAATTGCTATAAATATGGTCAAGGCGTGGCACAAGATTACAAACAAGCAGTTTATTGGTATAAAAAAGCCGCTGAGCAAGGAAATTGCAGTGCTCAAAACAATTTGGGTGTTTGTTATAAATATGGCCAAGGAGTAACACAAGATTATATTCAAGCAATTAATTGGTATAAAAAATCCGCTGAGCAAGGACATAGTG
>CAKPAV010000156.1 GCA_934133115.1 uncultured Bacilli bacterium | reverse complement strand
CGTTTTTTCTGACAAAGTATAAAAAACCCCGCGGAAGTTTAAAGGTGGTGGTCAACCCCGCGGAAGTTTAAAGCACTATTAAATCTAATAAAAAAAGACTATGGAATGCAATTATAAAATCATTTCATAGTTTTTTTATGCTATAAAGAATAAATGAGATGGATGTTCGTGGGAGTTTAAAACACTAAAATTAAAAAAGTGTATTTTTATATGTTTGTTTTAGTAAAAAATTATAATTTGTATAATAAAAACCCCATCAGCTTACCGATTAACTCGGATTAACTTTTTGGGGTTAATTAACATCTTATTTACTAATCTAAAAACTATTATTTTTTGAAAACAACGATACAACTATCTTCACAAATGAAGTTAATTTCTAATTGAGCTTTAGAAGCATTTGTAGTTGTTGATGTTATGGTGTAGTCTGAACTACTTAACTCGGTAATTACTAATTTAGAATTAGTATATGACCATTTGAATGTTGCGTCAGAAAAATATTTATTTTTGATAGTTCCTGTTCCATTTTCATTAAAGATTAATGTGGTATCTCCAAAGTCATCTTTATCTAAAGATGTAGACCATGTACCAATCAACCATGCTGCTTCATTTTCTTTAAGCAATTGCATATTTAGTTTATGTTTTTTATCATAGTTATCTTGGGATGGCATAATTAAGGAAATTGAAGATTTGTCTTCGGCTATTACTACATTTGTTGGTGTTGATAATGTGTTTTCTTCGGAATACCAAGAACTAAATTTGATTGTTGTTCCATCGTATGCCCAGTTAAATGTTGCTTCGTTATCATAAGCAACTCTTGTAACTTTTTGAACTATTTTACCACTACCATCACTATTAAATGTGAAAGTTGTATTGAAAGTAATAGTATCTTTATCTTCATTAGTTGCAGTAGTCGTATTCTTCCATGTGCCAATAAGCCAATCAGTTGGTTGTTCTTCTTGTTTCTTTTCAACAGTTATGGTTAATGCCCTTGAAGTTACATCAGGATTATTTTTACTTCTAACGGTAATATTAGAAGTACCTTCTTTTAACCCTTTGATTGATAATGATTTTCTATCTGCTGAAATTTCACCAATTTTAACTACAGTAGGATCACTAGAAATAGCTTCTAATTCTTCATCAGACTCTGTAGGATAAGCTTCGATTTTAATAGTAGCAGTATCATCAACTTTTAAAGTTTTGTTAGTGATAGATATCCAAATTGAGTTTAAACTTGGACTTGTTACAGTTACTTTTTTTGTAACACTAACGCTTCTAATAGGATCTGCGATAGTTAACGTTGCTTCACCCGATTTAACAGCTTTAGCACTACCAGTAAATGAATTAATTTCAATAACAGATGTATTTGATGATTCCACAATTTCAAATTCATCAACATTTAACGCAGTAGCAGGAGAGAACTTGTTAATTCTTATATCGACATATTGACCTGCTTGAGCTAGGCCATCGTTATTTTCTTTATCAGAATAAGAAGATACATAGAATTCATCAATAGAAGTAATGTAATACTTAGAGACATCAAATGTAATTTCTTCTTTATTATCTTCACCTAATACAAAAGTTGCTTTGTATTTAGAAGAAGAAGTTGGCTTTTGACTAGCATCAATAGGTTCATTTGTTTCGCTATCAAAATTATCAGCAGGCCAGGTATTTGATTCTAATTTACCTTCTAATAATTGATTGTCTTCATCAAAAGATAATGTAGCTATATTTATGGTGCGGTTATTTACAAATGTTACAGTTAATTCATAGAAATCTTCTTGAGTTTTGCTAGTAAATGTTGCGCCATCAACTAAGATTTTTGAAACATTATTTTGGAACCATGTTTTGTTATACATTACGCTATCCATTTCTTTTTTTGCGTCATCTAAAGAAATTTGCGCTTTTTCATCTTCAACATTAGAAACGATATTTTTTCTTTTAGCATGTTTTCCTAAATAATTCTCAATATCATAGAAGGTAGTATCATTAAATCCTTTATAGATTAGTAAGTCGCCAGTTTCAAGAGAACCTTCATCTTCAAATGTTGATTTCCCTTTGATTAATATCTCATTTTTATTAAATGAAACATCACCATTGGCCTTTTTAGAAGAGTCATCTTCAAACGAATAGCCTTTAATCTTTGTTGCATCAATATTATTTTTAATTTCATTAATTGAACTTGGAATATCAAAAACTGGTTGTGGAGCAACGCTAGCAGATGGTTTACTGCTAACTGACTCACTAGCACTATTTGAAGGCTTGCTACTAGTTGAATTACTAATTGATCCGCTAGTAGAAACTGATCCACTATTAGATGTTGTTTCACCACAACTAGCCATGGCGAATACACTTGCTAAAAGTAATATATAAGATATTTGTTTTTTCATAAAGTACTAACTCCTTTTTGTATAATTTAATTAACCTAATTGAATTGGCAATTCAGTGTCACCTATATTTTGATAAGTGATAGTTGCTTTTCCACGAATGTTATTGATTGAATCGTAGTACTCAAAATTTAAAGATTCAAATTTGTTTGATGCGTTTAATTTGATTTCTAACAACGTTATATATTGAGCGTAATAGCTAGCTTCAGTATAAGGAGCGATTAAGCTAATAATAGCTGATTCAAATCCTTCGTGAGCGGTAAATGTTTTTTTATCATTGCTTACTTCAAATAAAGCAGTACTAAATCCTAAATAATTTGGATATAATAAATCTTCATCAACAGAATCATCATCATATACTGTTATTTTTTGTTCTCCGCTAGAAGAAGTTGCTACTTTAAATTCATAGAAGTAACTTCCTTCTTTTTTGAAACCATAAGAGTTATTACTAGAATCTACAGCACTAGAATAAATTGCATCTTTTGTAGCATAATAATATCCAACAGAAGTTCCAGCACTTTCTTCTAAGGCTGTTTTAGCAGTAAAATTTTTATTTAAATTTAAAGAGTAAGAAATATTAGTTAAAGCATCTTCTAATACATCAAGACCATCAACGTTTTCATCAAATGGAGTAATTTCTGGTATTGATGTTTCTTCATCCCAATTGAATGTCAATTCAAATCGATATGAAGAACTAACGCCACTAACAATAGTGGAAGAAGAACTAGTGTAAATAGTTACTTTATCGAATTTATTATCTTTTACAGACAACAATACTTTGGTAGCAGTAACATTTTGTAAAACTAAACTAGTAGCAAATGTTGTGCTAATTTTTGGCTTTATTAAATATTGATCATTTAATTTTACTAAGTCAGAATAAGTTAAACTATTAAATGGTGAAGCAAAATATTCATCGAATTTAACTTTGTCACTTGTTCTATTGCTAACAGGAATATCTTTAACTTCATTTTTTAATGTTAATTCTCTTTGATAAGTATATCCATCATCTTTAGCAAAATATGTGTATGAATATGGATCATCGAAAGTTTCCTCATCGATTTCGTAATGGTAAACAAGATTATTTGTAACAATTTTTTCATTGAAAATATTATGAAGATCATAACTTTCAATATCAACTTGTTCAGTACCGTTATTGTATGTTGTAATAACTTGTCCTTTTACGCCGAAATAATGTTCACGGCTATGAGCTAGTGCCTCTGCTAAACTATTACCGGTACTAACAGTACTTGTTGAATTACTTGTACTAGATGGTACACTTATAGAGGGTTGAACGCTAACGCTATTAGAATTATTTCTATCACAACCGACTAATAAGATAGATAATAGTGGTACTAATACCAATAAAGATTTTTTCATATTATTTGCCCTCGTTATTTGAATCAGATGTAGTATTCTTTTGGTTTATCGGTAGTACAGTGGTACCCACGTTTTTAATTGTATATGTTAAAGTGTCTTCGTAGGTTGCATACATATCTCTACCAGTCCAACCCCATGAAACGATTTTGTTAGATTCATCTAAATTGAAAAATACTTTTGAGGCATTATAGTATGGCTCATATCGATCATAGAAAGGTGAAATCAAGCGATGAATTTCATCAACAACAGAACTGTTTGTTGTATAGAATTGTTTGTTCTTTTCATTGTATAAGAAAAATTCACTAGCAAATCCCAAAAAATTTGGATCTAATTTATCTCTACTTAAACAATCTTCTGGTCCATCACCAGTAGAATCAAAGATACCATCACCAATTGAAGCATTTGTGCCACTCACGTAATGTGTATATTTATGAAATTTTCCATCTTCTTCATTATATTTATAGCCTATTTTATAACTATCATAAACCGCTTTGAAATCACTATAGAATCCGTCTACGGTTGCATAGTTATCATATGCCACATCTTCGGGAAGATCAGAACATGAATCAACAGCAGTAATAGTATAATTTTTCTTATCAATTGAAGATTCTTTCAAATCTTTTAAGGCTGCTTTTAATATATCGTGTTCATCACGATGTTTTACTGTTTTAATTGTAGGTAATTCTAATTCTCCTGGACATACGACACTGAATGTGCAATCAAGGAAGAAATCAGAAGGTTCTAAATAGTTATCTAATCTAGGT
>CAKPAV010000155.1 GCA_934133115.1 uncultured Bacilli bacterium | reverse complement strand
TTAATTAAGCCAATGTATGAATATAAATTAGAGGAAAGCGAAGAAGCTTTAGCAATGCTTAATTTAGAATCTACTCCGCTTGTTTTAAAAACTTTTGCTAATAAATTAGAACATGCAGATAATTTAGAACCAGAAACCTTAAAAGCAATGTTTAAAGAAATAGCTAACGAAACTGGTGTTAAAGGCAAATCTTTATATATGCCTTTAAGATTAAAAATTACGGGTCAAATGCATGGCGCAGAATTAGTAAATATTATTAAATTATTAGGAAAAGAAGAAATATTAAAAAGAGTAAATGCTTAATATAAAGAATAATAAGTTTTTGAATAAGTTTTTTTAGATTCATTGTATATTTTAAAAGAGTGCAAATTCGTATTAGTTTTATAATATATATCTTTATCGTTCTTAGTTAAAGAATCGGCAATACTAACAAATAATTGTTTGGCTAGTTTGCCGTTTTTTAATGCTGTATTATCATCTTTTCCTACATAAACACAAATGGTATAGTTAGGATTAAATCCTACGACCCAAGAGTCAGATTTAGTAGAACCAGTTTTAGCTCCAAAAGTAACATTTGTTTGATAATTAATAAGTGATGGTGATATATAACTATTTAAATTATAATCAAAAGGTGCGGTTAGCATATAATTCAAAATTGTCACGATATTTTCATCAAGATTATAAGAATTAACACTAGGATTATTATAAATAAGTTGATTGTTTTCTAGATAAACTGATCTAACAAATCTTGGTTTATAATAATGACCAAGACTAGCAAATGTGTTAAATATTGCCGCTAACTGGAGAGGAGACATGACATTAGTCCCTAGACCAATTGTGGCATTATTTATAGCATCTTTAACACCAAGGCTGATTAATATTTTTTTTAAATTTTCACTTCCGACAAGTAAAAGAGTTTTAGTGGCATAAATGTTATCAGAGACTGCTAGTGCTTCTAACATAGTTATTTTTTTATTAGCATATTTTTCTCCAGCATTAGAAGGAGAATATTCTTCCCCATTTTCTAAATGAAATATTGTTTTTTGGCTAATAAGTTTAGTTTTAATATCCATTCCCATTACCATAGCTAGATAATATAATAATGGTTTAATAGTAGAACCAGTTTGTCTTAATGATTTAGTGGCGCGATTAAATTGTGAGTTATCATAGTTAACGCCACCATTGATAGCTAAAACATCACCACTGTTAGGCTTCATTATAACAACCGCAACTTGGTTTTTGTCTTCGTCGATTTGATACGATTTGATAATGTTATTGACGATGTTATTAATTTTGACATCAAGAGTAGAATTAATAATTATTCCTTTTTTCTTATAATTTGATTTCAAAACATTATTATTTTTTAATTCATCAATAATTGCATCATAAAAATATAAAATGTTTCTATTACTAAATTGATATTTTTTGTTAAATGCAAACTTTAGATTTTCATTTATTGCCAACTCATATTCTTGATTATTTATTTTATTTTGATTAAGCATTTTCTTTAATACTTGTTTTTGCTTTGTTAGACTTTTTTCTATATCAACATCAGGAGAAAAATTCGAAGGAGAAGAAATGATTCCCGCAAGTAAAGCTGATTCACCTAAAGTTAGTTGATTAGGTTTTTTATTAAAAAAGTAATTACTTGCTTCATCAATACCATAAATATTATGTCCGAAATATATACAATTCAAATATGCTTCTAAAATTTGTTCTTTACTATAACTTAGTTCAATTTTTCTTGCAATAATAGCTTCTTTTAGTTTTCTCATTATACTTTTTTCGTTATTTAAATAAATTGTTCGCGCTAGTTGTTGCGTGATTGTAGAACCACCAGCCACTATCTTTTGATTTTTAATATTATCAATTAAACTAGCAACAATACGGCGATAATCTAGACCATTATGAGAATAAAACCTTTGATCTTCGGAAGCAATAATCGCAGATTTAAAGAAAGGTGATATTTGCTCTAAATTCACATAATTAGATAAATCATTATAATGATAAGTAAAAGCATATTCATTGTTTTGGTCATTAATTACATATTCCTCATTATGACCTAAAATCACACTTGGCCCAATGAATATTATGGCGTTTATTAATAAAGCAATAATAACAGGGATAATTAAAATAATGGAAATAATTTTTTTGGCTTTTTTCTTTTTCATATTTATATTTTTGCTTTTTTATCTTAATTTTAAACATACTTTTATCTTTAAACAAAAAAACGTATAATTACTTTGGTGATATTATGATAAGTGATTGTGTTAAAGTTAAAATTGAACAACATCAAATTATTGATGATATTGATGACAAAATGTTTTTTGATGGCAAAGCAATTTTCAAAAATAATTATGTGCAAGTGTGGTTGTTAGATAAAAATAAATTAGTTAATTATTTATTAGTCAAAAAAATCGATAACAAAGCTTTTAACTTATATTTTCATCAGAATAAGACACAATTGTTGCTTAAAGTAGGCGTGCCTTCTATGTTTGATTATCAAACTAAAGAAGGTTCTTTAATGCTAGAAACAACTTTAATTGAAGGCATTTTACATAATGAGCAATTATATTTAAAGTATCAATTATCAAATAATAAACAAATGATTTCAATTAATACTTTGTTAATTAATTCGTGTAAATAATTTAATTTGGACTATTTGCTATGCAAAAAAACAAAAAAAAGACAATATTACCCCGATTTATATTGAAATTTTTTGAAAAATAGTTCATTATTATTTAGGTTACTCCTTAATAGTTATACTATTAAGTGCAAAGTAAGACTGAGTTAGGAGGAAAAACATGTCAAACAAATCAATGGTAGATATTGCATATGATTATGCAAAACAATTCAAAGATCCTGTTCCTTTTAAAGATTTATGGGCAGAGGTTGTTAAAGAATTAGAATTAAGTGAAGAAGAAGCTCAAAATAAAATTGGTATCTTCTATACTAATCTTTCATTAGATTGCCGTTTCCATAGTGCTGGTGACAATACTTGGATGTTACGTTCAAGAATGTCATTTGATGATGCAACTGCAGATTTATTCTTTGTTAAAGATGATGTTAATGATTCTGATGATGAAGGCGAAGATGAAGATTATGAAGATTCTAATGATGAAGATGAAGATGAAGACGAAGACGAAGATGAAGATGAAGAACATGATGAAGATGAAGACGATTCAATAGATAGCGATATCTATGATAACGAAGACGAATAAATATTATACTTAAAGGAGATTTAAAATTATGTGTTTAGTAAGTATGAAAGAAATGTTAATTAAAGCAAGAGAAGGACATTATGCAGTTGGTCAATTTAATATCAACAATCTTGAATGGACAGAAGCTATTCTTGATGAAGCACAAGCATTGAATGCTCCAGTTATTCTTGGGGTATCTGAAGGTGCCGCTAAATATATGGGCGGTTGGTTAGTTGTTTCTGCAATGGTTAAGGCTTATATCGAGTCTAAAAACATTACTGTACCAGTTGCATTACATGTTGACCATGGTAGTTCATTTGAAGTTGTTAAGGCTGCAATTGATGCTGGCTTTTCATCAGTTATGATTGATGCTTCACATTTCCCATTTGAAGAAAATATTGAAATTACTAAAAAAGTTGTTGAATATGCTCATGCAAAAGGCGTTTCTGTTGAAGCTGAATTGGGCCGTGTCGGTGGACAAGAAGACCACGTTGTTGCTGAAACAATGTATGCTGATCCAGAAGAATGCCGTATTTTAGTTGAAAAAACTGGTATTGATTGCTTAGCACCTGCTCTTGGTTCAGTACATGGACCATATCATGGTGAACCAAAATTAGGATTTGATGAAATGGCTTATATCAATGATTTATTAAAGATGCCTTTAGTACTTCATGGTGGATCAGGAATTCCTGATGAACAATTAAGAAAAGCAATTGATCGTGGAACAGCAAAAATTAATGTTAACACTGAATCTCAACAAGCTTGGACAGCAATTGTTCGTGAAGTATTAGAAAAAGATAAAAATGTTTACGATCCACGTAAAATCATTGGTCCTGGTAAAGAAGGAATCAAAAACGTTGTTCGTGCTAAATGTGAAGTTTTCGGTTGTATCAACAAAGCAAACTAACAATTATTTAACAAATGCCCATATGGGCATTTTTGTTTCTTTATAGAAAGTAGGGTATATATTGGAAAAAAGAATATTTGAAAAAATTAAAGAGAATGATATCATCACAATTTTTGGTCATGTAAAACCAGATGGTGATTGCTATGGATCGCAAATTGGATTAAAAGATGCTATATTAGCTACTTTTCCTAATAAACAAGTGTATGTTCTTGGTACAGGACTTCCAAAGTTTTTTAAAAGAATTAGTCCGATGGATGAAGTTGGTGATGAACTAATTAAAAAATCTTTAGCAATTGTATTAGATGTTGCAAACAAAGAACGTGTTGAAGATCAAAGATTTTTGATGGCAAAAGATATTATTAAAATTGATCACCATATTTATGTTCATACTTATGGAAGCATTGAATTAATAGATAACTACGCTATTGCGAC
>CAKPAV010000154.1 GCA_934133115.1 uncultured Bacilli bacterium | reverse complement strand
AGATAATGGAGTTTCAATTTCTTTTTGAATGAATCTTTTAATTGGTCGAGCACCATAGATTGGATCGAATCCTTGATCAACAATCGCATCAATTGCTTTATCGGTTAAAGTTAATTGAATTTGAAGTTTAGATAATCGAGCTTCAAGATTGTTAATAAATTTGAGAACAATCTTACCAATGATATCTTTAGTTAATGGGTTAAAGAAGATGATGTCATCAATACGATTTAAGAACTCTGGTTTAAATCTAGATTTTAATTCGTTTTCAACTTTTTCTTCATTTTCTTTAGTGACACCATTAAGCAAATATTCAGAACCAATATTAGATGTCATAATAAGAATAGTGTTTTTGAAATCTACTACACGGCCCATTGAATCAGTCAAACGACCATCATCGAGTACTTGTAATAAGATATTAAAGACATCTGGGTGTGCTTTTTCAATTTCATCAAGTAAGACAATTGAATATGGTTTTCTTCTTACAGCTTCAGTAAGTTGACCGCCTTCTTCATATCCTACGTATCCTGGTGGGGCACCTAATAAACGCGATACGGAGAATTTCTCCATATACTCAGACATATCAATACGAACAATTTGATCTTCGCTATCGAATAAGTTTTCCGCTAGTGCTTTAGCAACTTCAGTTTTACCAACACCAGTAGGACCTAAGAATAGGAAACTACCAATTGGACGATGTTCATCACTAATACCAGCACGTGAACGTAAGATTGCGTCACTAACTTTTTTCAAAGCGTCATCTTGTCCGATAACACGTTTTCTTAAGTTATCTTCAAGGTGTAATAATTTTTCAGATTCAGAAGTATTAAGTCTAGAAACTGGAATACCAGTCCATTTAGCCACAACTTCAGCAATATCGCTTTCATCAACTACTTCATCAAGCATTCTACCCTCTTTAACCTTATTAGCATCTTCTTTAATAAGTTTTTCTAAATCAGGTATTGTTTGATATTGTAATCGAGCGGCTTTTTCAAAATCAGCATTAGACAAAGCTTTATTAAGTTCAATCTTAGCTAATTCAAGATCTTTCTTAGCGTTTTTAGCTTTGTATAATTCGTCTTTTTCTTTTTGCCATTTAGCGGTTAATTCTGTTTGCTTTTGTGTTAAGTTAGCAATTTCTCCATCCATTTCTTTTAATCTTTTAATAGAAGCATCAGAAGTTTCTTTTGCTAAGGAAACACGTTCGATTTGTAATTGCATTAATTTTCTTGATATTTCATCAAGTTCCACTGGCATAGAGTCAATTTGCATTCTTGTTGCAGCGCAAGCTTCATCAATTAAATCGATTGCTTTATCTGGTAAGAAACGATCAGAAATGTATCGATTTGATAAGGTGGCCGCTGCTACAATAGCAGAGTCAAGAATTTGTACACCATGATGTGATTCGAATCTTTCTTTTAAACCACGAATGATGGAAATTGTATCTTCAACAGTTGGCTCATCAACCATAACTTTTTGCATACGACGTTCGAAGGCAGGATCTTTTTCAATATATTTACGATATTCATCCAATGTAGTAGCACCAATACAATGCAATTCACCACGGGCTAACATAGGTTTTAACAAGTTAGCAGCGTCCATAGCGCCTTGAGTTTTACCAGCACCAACTAGTAAGTGGATTTCATCAATAAACATAATGATTTGACCATTAGATTTAGTAATGGTATTAAGAACAGCTTTTAAACGTTCCTCAAATTCACCTTGATATTTTGCACCTGCAATAAGTGCTCCCATATCAAGTTCGAAAATAGTTTTATCTTTCAAAGAGAAAGGTACGTCGCCTTTAAAAATACGCCAAGCTAGACCTTCCACAATAGCGGTTTTACCAACACCAGGTTCACCAATAAGAACTGGGTTGTTTTTGCTTTTACGAGACAATATTTGCATTACACGACGGATTTCTTCATCACGTCCAATAATAGGGTCAATTTTGCCTTTAGCAACATCGCTAGTTAAGTCACGGCCATACTTTTTAAGTACTTCATACGTTTCTTCAGGATTTGCGTTATTCACTTTATTACCCCCTCGTATTTCTTCAATTGCTTTCATAAATTTATCTTTATCAAAATTTATGACTTTTTTCAATTTACTTACAATGGAATGTTTATTATCAAATAATGCCAAGATTATATGTTCGACCGATAGATATTCATCACCAAATCTTTTCTTATAACCATCTGCATCATTTAATAATGATGACATGTTGTTTGATAAGTAAGGATTTGTAACATTTGATGAGGACACACTATGATTGATATAATCATCGATTATATCTTTTACACTTTGTTTATTAACATTAACTTTGCTCATGATGTTAAGTAACATTGAATCGCTATCTTCATATAATGCTAATAAAAATTGTGGAACATCAATTTCATTGTTTTGATGTGTGCGTGCCACATCACTTGCCACATTAATCAACTTAATTACTTTTTCAGTCATTTTATCATCCATAACAATCACCTCTTTTAGCACTCTTGCTCTCTAAGTGCTAACTATAGTATATACTTGATTTTAGCAATGTCAATAGCAGAGTGCTAATTTTTTACAAAATTTATTTTCCTTTATATATTTATTATTGTCAGCGTCTTTTTATCATGGAAATTTTTATCATGCAAATTTTTGTGCTTGATTATCATTAGGCATATTGATACAATAATTGTATGCCTGCGTGGTGGAACTGGTAGACGCAATGGACTCAAAATCCATCGGTTAACAGCCATGCCGGTTCGATTCCGGCCGCAGGCACCATATCGAAACAATAGGATTGATACTAATATCAGTCCTTTTTTCATTTTTAAGGGCTATTTCGCTTGTTTTAGACATAAATCGATTAAATTTAGGCAAAGTGGTTTTTTTCTTTGCCCTTTTTGATAGAGGTATTTTTATGAAAAGCACGAATCAATGATAAAAAGCATGTTCTCATAATCAAAAGCACGAATATTAAATTTGTTTAGTGTCTGATTAATAAAACTTTCTGGTTGTTTTCTGGTTGTTTTCTGGTTGCTTCTGTGGCATGATATAATCGTAGGAGGATATGAATATGTTTATTGATGAGGATAATAATATAGAATTAAAAGAAATTTTAAATAGTTCCTTAGCCAAGGAAATTGTCGCTTTTTTGAATACAGATGGTGGCACTATTTATTTAGGTATAAAAAACAACCGCGAAGTTATTGGGATGAATAATATCGACGAAAACATGAGAAAAATATCTGATGTCATAACAGATCAAATTTCACCAAGGTGTGTTTCATTTGTGAATCAATATCACGAAACACTTGAAGGAAAGAATATTATTAAAATTGAGGTAAAGAAAGGTAATCAACTATTTTATATTAAAAAGTATGGTATGTCTGAAGCTGGTTGCTATGTTCGTATTGGTTCATCTTGCAAAAGCCTACTACCTGAAGAAATTCAGGATAGATTTATTAAATCTTTACAGATTCATGAACAAAATATAATAGATATTCCTTCAAGGAAAAAAGATTTAACTTTTAAGATTCTTAAGAATTATCTTCTATCTAATGATAACCACATTTCAGAAAATACATTTTTAGATAATTATCATCTATTAACAAAGAATGGTGAATATAATTATCTAGCTGAAATATTATCTGATAAAAACGATATTGTTATTAATGTTGCCACATTCTCATCTAATGACAAGACGCAATATTTAAGTAGAGAGGAGTTTGGCGGAAAATGTTTGCTATTAGCTATGGAACAGGCAAAGAATTATATTAACTCAATCAATCAAACTTTTATAAATTTGGAAACTACACCTAGAAAAGAAATAAAAATTTTTGATACCGAAGCATTTGAACAAGCTTGGATAAATGCATGCGTACATAATAAGTGGAGCGAAAGCAATCATCCAGGTATTTATGTTTATAGGGATAGATTAGAAATTGAATCTTTTGGAGGTATTCCAAAGACATTAACAAAAGAACAATTTTTAAGAGGAAAAAGTGAACCAGTTAATAAACAATTGTTTGATATCTTTAGAGCTTGTAATTTTGCGGAAGAAAGTGGACATGGAGTGCCATCGGTTGTAAAGGTTTATGGAGAAGATGCTTATATTTTTTCTGATTTTTATATCAACGTGGTTATTCCGTTTAATCGCGACGGTTTTAATACTACTACCAGAAAAACTGACAGTAAACAACCAGAAAACATTGATAAAGAGATCATTGAAATACTAAAAAGTAATGGTAAAATCTCGAGAAAAGATCTTACAATAATTTTAAATAAGACCGAAGGAAGCATTAGACATCACTTAAATAAATTGCAAGAAAAAGGAATAATCAAGCATCAAGGCCCAGACAAAGGTGGATATTGGGAGGTTATCGATGAAACATAAAATAAACTTGTGGAATGATTTTTTCCAATGACAATCTAGTATCACGACAAAATGGTACGAAACTAGTTCAAGGGCACGAACTTTTTTGAAGGGATACGAAATTGTATTAAATTTTATGTTCCTAGACATATTAGTAATATTTATAAAGACAAAGAAATAGATATTATT
>CAKPAV010000153.1 GCA_934133115.1 uncultured Bacilli bacterium | reverse complement strand
TTGTAATATAAGTTACTAAATTTGACTTATAAAGATAATTAGTATTCATGTATGTTTAAATAACATTGTAAAGAAAAAGGAGAGATAAAATATGGGTTTATTTCAAAGTGCTGAAAAGAAAGAAATGCAAAGAAGATTATTAATTAAACAAACGATGAAGAGCATTGAAAAGTATATTGCGGGATTAAATAAGCAATATGAAAGTTATGTAGAAATTGCTAAAGTCGCAAAAATGAAAGGTGCAGATCAACAATTCAAATTAGCGGTGTCCGCGATTAGAACTGTCACTAGCCAAAAGCAAAAAGCAGAAGAGATGTTACTTAATATTCAAATAACATCACAAATGCGTGACTTGACTAAGATGACAAAAGGATTCTTAACAACAATGAATACAATGTCAAAAGATATGATTAAAACAACAAAGAGCATGGACTTTGATAATGTTACTAAGAACTTCGAAACAGCTTTAGATAATGTTGAAGTTGCTACGGATAGACTTGATACATTATTAGATTCTTCCAATGATTCTTATGCTTCAATCGCTGATAATTCTAAGATTAGTAATGATGAAATTGCAAAGATGATTGATTTAGAAATTGCACATCAAGAAAGTGTGTTAAATTCTAATATTGATGCCAAAGTGGAAAAATTAAATAATAAGAATTAATTTGTGGAGTAGCTATGTCAAAAGAAGAATATATAAGCGAGTTAAAAGATTATTTATTAAATAAAAAGAAAGAAATTTTAACTCCTAAAACTAATTACGCTGATTACGAAAGAGACCTAAAAAAATATATGGTCTTAAATATGCGTAAAAGCAATTTTATAAATATTTTAAAAAACTTTGAAGAATCTTCTTGTTATACACCAACACAAATTTATACTCGAGCTTGGTTAAGCAAAGAAGTATATTATGGATTCTATCATCGTTTAGATTATAATCCAAAAAGAGAAACATTACTCGCTTTAGCGATTGGCTTACATTTATATGTTGAAGATACAAAAATTTTATTTCAATCATGTGGATATGTGTTTCCGTGTACAACCGAAGACTATGTCGTAGTCTTCTTCATGGAAAAAGATTTATACGCTAAAGGTAATGCTGTTGATGATTATGAAGACTTAAGTTTTGTTAATGATTTGCTTGAAGCAGTTAATTGTAAATTATTAGGTAAAAAAAGTAGAGAAAACAAGTTTTAAAATTACAAGGAGTAAATTAAATTATGAAAAAATGTAATGTATGTGGTTGTTATCTAGAAGATGGACAAGAACGTTGTCCAATGTGTGGCGCGATTAACGTTAAAGAAGAGCCAAAAGAAGAAAAAGTTATCAAAGAAGAAATTAAAGAACAACGTGTTGAAGAACCAAGGAATTCCAGTGCTTATAATGCAGAAAGAGTATTAAGAAGTGTTGTTCGTGTTTCTACTGGCAATAGCGTGGGTACAGGATTCGTTTATAATGGAAATCTTGTTATTACTAATGCCCATGTTATCTCACAAGTAGATAATAACGGAAATCTTATGATTTCAAGAATCATACGTGCTTCTTTTTCAGAAAAATATGATCGCACACTTTATTTATTAGAAGTACTTAATATTGATGTTCAAGAAGATGTTGCAATATTAAGATTCGTTGATAATGTTTCATTCCCATCTCTTGTTTTAGCGGATCAAAGCAAGGTATCAATGGGAGAAGAAGTATTTACCATTGGCTGTCCATTAGGATTTGATTTCTCTTATGTAAGTGGTCATGTCTCTAATCCTAATAAAGTTACTGAAGGAAAAGCCCATAAAGTTATTCAAACTGATATTACAGTGAATCATGGTAATTCTGGCGGACCATTATGTAATATGAATTGTGAAGTTGTTGGTATGGTTTCTTTTAATGAAATCCACCGCTCTAACGATAATATGATTGATACACCAGATGGACCAGCACAATTAACTTTATATAAACCAATTGATGGTATGAGTTTTGCCGTTACAAGTGATGCAATTAAAGAGTGTTTAAAAATAATGAAAATGTATCGATAGGAGGAAATTATTTATGTTTTTATTTAAACCAAAAGAAATTTATATCAAAAGAAAAAACAATTTACTTTTTTATGTAGAAGATTTTTCTAATCAAGATTTAAGAAAAGTTACATTTGCTATTGAACGTGATCTTTGCGCTTATGTGGCAGTAAATGGTTATATTCAAAGAAATTTAATGTTACAACCTGGCACTGTTTACAATTTGAAAAAAGAGTTAAAAGGTGAAAATATAAAAATATATGTAATTGATCAAAAACGTCAAAATACAGGATTTACATTTTCTACTGGTGGCTCAATTGATTTATTTTATTCTAAAGAGAGCAATTATACTTTAAAAGCTGGTTATACTGCCACACTAGAGTTATGCATTGATGATGGTATTTTATTCCTTGATAAATACAAAGATTTAACACCAGAACAAGTGAAAGCTAAACTTCAAGAAATGTGCTATACCGAAGGTGTAAAAGCTAATGATGTTTATTTAGGAAATGCTATTAAGCAAGTGTTACAAGCATATATAGCTAATGATCATACTTTATATGCTTCACCAACAACATATAACATTAAAGATATGAGTAATACTTTCCAAGAAAGTGTTATTAAAGAAGTAAATAGAAATTTAAGTAAGTTTGGCTTTAATTGTATTAATTTTGCTTTCACTTTTAATAGAACTGATGCTGGTGATAAAAAACTAAAAGAATTTAGTGATAAAGAAGGACAAATTGAAGGCGATCGTTTAGATGAAAAAACACGCGCCATCCGCAAAGAAGATCAACGTGATGATCGTGATTTCCAAATTCAAATGGAAAAAGCAAGTAACAAAACAAATGAAGAGCCTGTTCAAGTAGAATGTCCGTATTGCCATAAAAAAATATATAAAGATAAAAATATGAAACATTGCCCATATTGCGGTATGTATATAGGAGAATAAAACTATGTGGCCATTTAAAAATAAAAATCGTGAAGCTAGCTTTAAAGAAAAACAACAAATTAGTATGTCAATAGATGGCATCATCCGTAAAATCGATGATGAAAAAAGATATATTAATGATGAAATTACTTTAGATTCTGTTTAAAATTTAAAAAGAAAATTAGTTAAAATGAGTGATAGTGCTGAATGCAGTAATTATGGAAAATGTATAGACATTCTTAATTTTATTAAGCAATCATGTTCTGATTTAGTGCCACTTTTAAGTGTGTCAAGTAGTAGCGTTGATATGCAAATGGAATTTATTGCTAATTTAGTTAAAGACTATCAACGTGGCGATTCAATTTACTTACAAAAACAGTTCAAAGAGTTATACAATAAACGTAGTAATTTATTAGCAAGATTAATTGAAATTGATGAAAGAATAAAAGAAAAAAATGAATACTTACAACAAGTGGCTAAAAGAGCTTTAGCATCCAAAAATAATGCGGTTGAATATCGCCGTTATATGGACCAAATTCAAGCCATTAAAGCTGATATTAGCGAATTAGAAATGAATAAAACAAATGCTACTGATCATTTAGACTTTATTAACATTGCTGTTTATAAAGTTATTCAAGATCAAACTTATAGCGATAGTGCAAGCATCACCGATTCTACTAGCGAGATTATTAGTAATGCATTAAATAATACTAATCGTACCGCATATCGTGATTTAGAAAAACAAAAACGTCTTAGTGAACAAGTTAGAAAGCAACAAACATTTATTAACGATGCGATTAGTTCAAGTGATACATTTAGCAAAGCTAATCGTAATATTGCTTCCACTAATGAATATTCTCGTAGCGCTCAAGAAGAAAGAGATGCTAAAACTTTGGGTGTTTCATCAAATAAAGGACCAACTCAAGCTGAATTAGATGAATTAGATAAAATCATTCATGGTTAAGGAGCAATTATGAACAAATTAGATAAAGAATTAGAAAAACAAAGAAAAATTGATGAAACTAGACAAAATCTTGAAGAATTAGTGGCTAAATATGAAGATAATGAAAAAGAATATATCGCTTTAGCGGCAGAGGCTAAAGCTGATAATCGTATGACGGATTATAAACAAACTTTAGTTTACTTAAAAGTTGTTATGGCCCGTAAGGCACAAGCTAAATCAATGCTTCATCAATTTAAATTAATTGAGTTAAATCGTGATGAAGCTAAAGCATCCAAAGCATTTATGGATAGTATGCTCATTATATCTAAAGAAACTAATAAATTATTTAATGGCATAACTGTACATAAAGCTACTAAGAATTTACGTAAAATGTCTTCAGATATGGAAAAGAATCAAATGTTAATGACATCATTTTTAGAAACTACTCAAGCATCTTTGGGTAATTTAGAAGATGAAACAATTATGCCAAATGTTGATAAAGAAGTAGAAGAACGTATTAATCAAGAAGTTGATAAAATTAAAAACAACATTGATAGTACACCTGATGATCGTTTACAAGAATTATTAGGAAACACAAAAATATAGTAAAAAAGCAAGATAAATAATTGTCTTGCAAATCTTTAAAAGGAGAATAATCAAAGATGGAAGATAAATATAAGTATTATAGTGATGCAA
>CAKPAV010000152.1 GCA_934133115.1 uncultured Bacilli bacterium | reverse complement strand
TCTAATAAAGAAGTAATAGTAGAAGGTATTATCAGAAAATCATTTGGTGGATCTACTAGTGCTGTTTTAACTGATGATACTGGATCAATCTTAGTTTATACACAAAATGCTATCGATTCTTATGTACCAGGCCGTAAAGTTGCTGTTAGAGGAACTAGAGGAAGCCATGGCAAATATGTATATGATTCTACAGGAAACAAAGTTATGCAAACAGAAGATCCATCAAAGAATCTTGAAGTTCCTTATGATGAATTAATCTATACTTCAATGGAAGTGTTAGATATTTGTAACGAACAAGCAAGTCTTAAAAGTGCTATTTCTACAACAATTGAAGATGTTAATAAATGGGTGGTTGATCCTACTAATAGTTCATTTGTTAACCATTCTGGTGAATTATTAAAAATGACTTGTGATATCGTTAAATATGATCCAGGTTCATATCATGTTTGGGAAGCTTGCCCAACAGGACAAAAAAACCCATACATTCAATTTTACTGCAATAGTAATGTTACTGATAATTTAAATGACATAGATGCTTATTTAACACCATTCGAAGGTAAAAAAGTAGAATTAGGTATATTTGTTTATGATTTTAATAGCAAATATAATAATTCTAAATTAAAAAATGTATTTAGATTTATTCCTGTAAGTGTTACAGTAATTGCTTAATTATAACTATATTTTAAATATAAATAGGGACTGTTCAAAAGAGCAGTCTCTTTTATTGTATTTGCTTTATGAAGTTTGGATGTGCTAAAATATAAAAAATTGAAAGTTGGTGAAGCGAATTTTTGATTCGAATACAATGAAAAATAAACATATAATATTATCAATTTTATTTTTATCTCTTTTTCCCTCTTTGATATCCTGTGATAATAATAAAACAATTGTTGTTGTACCACCATCTATTTCAATAAAAACAAGTGTCCCTTGCTCATCTTTATATCATTATGGTGATAGCGGAACTGTACCGACTTTATCTAAAAACAATTATTATACTTATAAAGATGATGTAGCGCTATATTTGAAGACTTACAATGATTTGCCAGATAATTATATACGAAAAGACCAGTATAATAATGGCGGAAAAAATATGTATGGATCTAGTACTAGAGTTGGCGGAGATTATTTTTCTAATAAATATGGTAATGGCGAATATATGATTAGCGTCGCTCGATCAATGACTGAATGTGATATTGCAAAGTCTAACACCAATAGAGGTGTTGAAAGATTAGTGTATAGCAGTGATTTTAGAATATTTTATACAAGTGATCATTACGAAACTTTCCAAGAATACTTAGGTTATAAAAACTGGGGACCAAAGTTTAATAAAGGACAATTTGTTGCTGTTTGTAAATAGTAACATTCTTGTATACTTATAATGACTTTTTATTGGAGATCATTACGGAAGTAAAAAGAAGTTTTTTACTTGTCAATGGTAATACAGTGACAGTCTTTCTTCTTACTTATTCATTTTGGTGATGTTGTTAGATTCTATTGCTGTGCTCACAATGCAATTGTCTTTAAAGACAAACTTTACTTATCGTAAAAAGCATTTCGAATTTTAGCGGATAATTTAATAGAATCAATTGCAGAATATCTCGACTGATATTAATTCAACATTCTTTCAAGTGGCACATGCATATGAATGTTATCTCCATATTTTGATAAATATCTATTAATGTTATTAAATAACACAAATGAAAATTATGTTGTTGATGTAACAAATAAATAGTTTATAAGAAAGGTAATTTAACAAATGAAACAATTAAAATTATTTGCAGTAGCAGCAGCTTTAACAGTTACTAGCTTTGCATTAACATCTTGTGGTGAAGATAAGAAAATCGCTGTAGAAGCTTTGAAAGCAATTCCTAACAATGCATATAAACGAGTAGATTCTTCTTTATCACTATACGGAAGTATTATGGTTAGTACTTCATCTGGAAAAGCAGAAGTATTAATCGACTGGACAGGAACACCAACAGAACGTTGGATATTCTCCGCCCGTAATGATTATGGTAGAATTGTCGCTACTCCAACTTTACCAGATAAATCTAAGAATGAAGAAGCGGTAGCGGTCACCTTAACTGCAACAGCAACTTATAAAGGTGCAAAAGCTACTAAAATGTTCGAAGGATTATTAATGCCTGTAGTTAATAATTAATTTATAGTAATAGAAACTAACAATCAAGAAATTGATACTGAAATGTTTATTATGGTATCGCAGTCAATGCTCATTCTACCGGGAACTTATTAGCAAGTGTTTATATTACCAAAATGATTTATGATAGTGCTGATGCAATTTCTTCATTTAACGTTGATGCTGCAGTAGATTCTGCAGTTAGCACTGCAATTGAAACGTTATAGCCTTGAGAAAAAATCCTACCAAAGAAGAATTTGGTAATCATGGCAATGAAATTATTGGTGTTGATTTATCATTAAAAATTCATCTAATTCTAATAACGTTGATGCATGTTCATCTTTATATTCTTATGGTAATAAAAACATGCCAAAAACATTATCGGAATCTGGATATTATTATACAAAAGATGATATCGCCTTATATCTTGTGACATTTAAAAAATTACCAGATAATTATGTTACAAAAGACGCCATTGGATTGGCGCTGGTAAAAGCGAAAGAATTGGAGGAGATTATTTTAGTAATTATTCCGATGATTCTCCAACAGGATTATGTCTTCTTAACTATAGTGATTTAACAGAATGTGAAGTTAATTCTAGTGGCACTAGCGGAAGCAAACGTGGCACTCATAGAATAGTATATACAATGTCGTTCAAAGTGTTTTATACTTATGACCATTATGATCATTGGCAAGAATATTTAGAATATGATAATTGGGGGCCAACTTTTTCTTCCGGAAATCATATAAAAATTTGTCAATAATATAAAAATTGCTTGAATAATTGCACTAGATATAGTAATATATTAAATGCAAAACGGACCATTAGCTCAGCTGGTAGAGCAACTGACTCTTAATCAGTGGGTCACAGGTTCGAATCCTGTATGGTTCACCATCTTGCTTATTTAGCTGTGTATATTACACGGCTTTTTATTTATATTAAAAGGAGTGTCATTTATGGATAATTTTGTTTCAGAAGATAAAGTGTTAGAACTATTAAAGAAAAAATATATATTATTGGCTGTTTCAAAAAGTTGTAAATTATCATTTCGTACAAAATTAGTTCATAATCGTATTATTTTTACTAATGAAAATATGACTTTGCGTTTTTTAGAACAAGAATTTATAAATATTTTAAATCAATATACTTTTTATTTAATTGTTGACGATAATGATATTACAATTAATCAAGAATTTGATTCATTAACATTAAAACAATAATTTATTTTATTACTCTTTTTATTCTTCTAGAAAGTTTTGCTGCCACTTCGTAAGGAATGGTGGCATTTTTGTTAGCAATATCATTTATAGTTTGATGTTGTCCAATTATAATAAAAATATTATTCATATTAATTTGTGATTCACTATATACCATAAAATGATCCATACATGTAATACCAACTTGATGTAAAATCGTTCCATTTACTTCTACAATATTTTTATGATTCCTAATTAATCCATCCCCATATCCTAACGGAATTGTATAGATATATCCATCTTTATTGACTGGTTCTTGATTATAGGATACTTTCTCTAATGCATTGATTTTGATTTCATTAATTGCTAATGATTTAAGTGTTAGAACTGGCTTACTTAGATCAAGACCTTCTACTAACCCATATAACGCTAATCCGATTCTTATTGCATTTGTGAAATTATTATCTTTTAAAAAAGTAGAAGTAGCTTGACTATGAATGATTAGACTATTGTTCGGTATTTTTGCAAGGCATTTGCTAAATAATTCATTTTGTTTTTCATAATTATTGTCCGAAGTAAAATGTGTAAAAACACCTTTTAAAATTAGTTTAGATTTATTAATTATTTCTAAAGCCTCATCCACTTCATCAATTCTTATTCCATCTCTATTCATACCAGTGTCGATTAACAAATGAATAAAGATAGGTAGATTGCTTTTTTTAAGTAATTTTAAGTATTCAATACTAATAACACTTAATGTTATTCTAAAATTATAAGCATAGGTAAAATTGTCACATTTTCCTAATAAAAGAATGGGTATAAATATTAATCCCTTACGAATTAACATGCATTCTTCTAAAGAAGATACAGCGAACATTTTTGGTGATAAAGGGGCTAGAATTTTAACAATTTCCATTAATCCATGGCCATAAGCGTTACTTTTAACTACGCAAATGATATCTTTTTTCACTCTATCTTTGATGCTTTTATAATTTTCAATTAACTGACTTTTTGATATTTCAATATATCCACGCATGTAATCACCATTACAATATATATGAGATAATAATAAAACATATACTTTAATTTTAGAGGTTTAATTTTTGCTATAAGTATTGTATACTTATAGTGGTTTTTTATTGGAGGTCATTATGGAAACAAAAAAAACATTTTTATCCGTCGATGGCAATACAGCGGCAGGACTTGCCTCATATTCATTCACTGAAGTAGCAGGTATCTACCCTATTACACCATCATCCCCTATGGC
>CAKPAV010000151.1 GCA_934133115.1 uncultured Bacilli bacterium | reverse complement strand
TATTTATGTTACCCATGACCAAGAAGAAGCTTTAACAATGTCTGATATCATTGTTGTTATGAAGGATGGTCAAATTCAACAAATCGGTACACCAACTGATATTTACAATGAACCAAAGAATGCTTTCGTGGCGGACTTTATTGGTGAATCAAATATTTATAATGCTACTTATCGTGGCGATAAGAAAGTTCGTTTCTTAAACCATTTATTTGATTGCGTTGATGAAGGATTTGGTGTAAACGAAAAAGTTGATGTAGTTGTTAGACCTGAAGATATCGAACTTGGTAAAGTTGGTAAAGGCATGGTCGATGGAAAAATTGTTGATAAAATCTTTAAAGGTATCCATTACCAATATTTATTTATGGTTGGAAAGAACGAAGTCTTAATTCAAGATACCCGTGATTTACCAAGCAATATTGAAGCAAGTATTTCAATTAAGCCAGATATGATTCATATTATGAAAAAAGATTTAAGTTCTAATATTTATCAAGATGCTTATATCGATAATAAAAATCGTGTTGTTATTGCTGACACACCATTTGAATGCAATGTTACACAATTATTACCAAATTCTCATATCGATGATGATGGTTATTTAGTTGATGAAAAGGGACATAAATATGACCTAAATGATGCTGATGTGGTAGCAACTGTAAATTTAAGCGATGTACAAATTTGTGAAAATGAAGAAGATGGTATGGTTCCAGGCAGCATTGTTTCCGTTTTATATAAAGGTGACCATTATCAAGTAACAGTTCGTACAAAAGATGAAGAAGATTTTGTAGTAGAAACAGAATACACATATAATGAGACAGATCGTGTATCTATTAATATTGCTAGTGATAAAATTCAATTAAAGATTAAGGGAGACATTAGCAAATATGAAATTTAGATTCCAAAGAAAGTATTTAGCAATACCTTACATTCTATTCTTTCTATTCTTCATCATTGTTCCAGTGTTTTTAATTATTTTCTATGCTTTTACGGATAAAGTTACAGGAACTTTCTCTTTTTCAAACTTAGTTAAATTTTTTAGTGATAAAACAAATGTTAATGTATTAATTATTTCGTTGACTTATGGACTAATAAATACCGTTTTGTGCTTATTGATTGGTTATCCTGTTGCTTATTTTTTGGCCGATCGTAAAATTAATAAATCTGCGGTGTTAGTTACTTTGTTTATTATGCCAATGTGGATCAACTTTGTTATTCGTACTGGTGCAACTCGTGATTTGTTAACTTGGATTGGCTTATCGGGAGGCACATATCCAGAAGCCGCTACAATAATTGGTTTGGTATATAACTATTTGCCTTTTACAATTTTACCTTTATACACTACTATGCTTAAAATGGATCGTAATCAAATTGAAGCAAGTAGAGACTTAGGTGCAACATCAATTCAAACATTTGTTAAGGTTATAATTCCAATGACAATGCCTGGCATTGTTTCAGCAGCAACAATGGTATTTATGCCAACAATATCTTCTTATGTTATTTCTGATATTTTATCGGAATATAATGTTGTCTTATTTGGTAGCTATATTGATTTATATTTCAATCAAAACGATTGGTATTTTGGATCATTTATGGCTTTGATTATGTTATTACTTATCGCTATAAGCGTAGTAGTTTCTCGTAAGTTTTCTAAAGATAACGAGGGGAAGGAGTCAATATGGTAAAGAAAATATTAGCAAAAAGTTATGTGTATTTAATCCTATTATTGATGTATCTTCCAATTTTACTTTTAGTTGTTTATTCATTTACCGCTTCTGATCAAGTTGGTATTTGGAATGGCTTTTCTTTCAAACTATATAGTGATTTATTCAAAAACAAAGAATTAATGAGTGCGGTTGGTAATACATTTCTTATTGCTGTTACTAGTGCGGTTGTATCAACAATTCTTGGAACATTAGGCGCAATCGGTGTGTTCTATTCTTCTAAGAAAACAAGAAAAATTGTAGAGACAATGAATCAACTTCCAGTTGTAAATGCCGAAATTGTTATGGCGCTTTCTTTGGCGGTTTTAGCAGTTTCACTTTCTTGGAAATTCTCATTCTTTACTTTATTAATTGGCCACGTTGTACTTACAATTGCTTTCGTTTATTTAAATGTTAAGCCTAAACTTGTACAAATGGATCCTAGTGCATATGAAGCGGCATTAGATTTAGGAGCCAAACCTCGCTATGCTTTATATAAAGTTGTTTTACCAGAAATATTACCTGGTATTATCTCAGGATTTATGATTGCTTTTACATTATCATTAGATGATTTTGTTATTACTCAATATTTAAAACAACCATCTTTTGAAACTATTTCAACTTATATTCAAAAGATTATTGCTAAGCACCCAATTCCACCAGAGGTTCGTGCTTTAACCACTATCATATTCTTATTAGTGTTAGTAGTGGTCGTTGGTAATACTCTTTATAGCAATTACAAATCCAAAAAAATCGTAAAAAGACGTCAAGGAGGATTTTAGTAAATGAAAAGTGTATTTTCTAAATTCTCATTACTAGTTTTATTTTCTTGTTTGTTAACAAGTAATGTTTCATTCCACAATGAAGAATTTGTTAAACCAGTTAAACAAGTATTAAATGCTAAAAAAGATGACAATAATCTTGTCATTTATAATTGCTCAGACTATATTGATGAATCTTTAATTGAAGAATTTGAAAGTGAATATAACTGCAAAGTTCATTATTATACTTATGATACTAATGAAACGATGTATAACCAATTCACATTGCAACCAGAAGGTACATATGATTTAATTTGTACTTCTGATTATATGATTCAAAAAATGGTTAGGGAAGGATTAGTGGAACCATTAGACATTACGACAGAAGTTCCTAATTATAATGAATATGCCGCAACAGAAGTTCGTAATAAATTAAAATCCATGATGGCGGATGTTGATCAAGACGGTGTTAAAGAAGCAAGCCTAGATAATTACGCTGCTGGATACATGTGGGGAACATTAGGAATTATTTATGACGCTAATTGCAGCGAAACAATAAGAGAAGATGTTAAATCTTGGGATGTATTTTGGGATTCAAATTATAAAAATTTAATTTCTATTAAAAATTCCATGCGTGATACATTTGTTGTTGGATTAATGCATGCATATAAAAACCTTGCTAATAAAGAGGATTTAAGCAAAAACGAAGTGAAATTTTTAGAAGCAGTAGAAAGAGCAAAAACTAATGATTTAACAGAAACTATTCAAAATGTATTTGACTTAGTTATTAATGAAGAAGATTATGCCCCAATTATTGACGTAGTTAAAAATGAAATCATTTCTTTAAAACAAAATATTTTCGGTTTTGAAGTTGACTCTGGTAAAAATGATATTATTACTGGAAAAATTAAAATGAATTTAGCTTGGTCTGGTGATGCTGTTTATTCTATTGACCAATCAATTGATTATCGCTCAAGCGGCGAATATAATACTGAACTTGAATATTATGTTCCTGAAGAAGGCGGAAACGTTTGGTATGATGGTTGGTTCTTACCAAATAAATCTAATCGTAGACTTGCCACAGCATTTATTGATTTCCTATCTCGTCCAGAAAATGCTGCACGTAATATGGACTATATTGGTTATACTTCATTTATTTCTGGTTCTGATGTATTTGATCAAGTTGTTTATAAATATGGAGTCCCAGAATATGATGCAGAAGCTAGTTACTTTGGACCATACTTTGATGAAGATAGTGAAGAAATGGTTGATGGAAGCATTGTTGCTTATAATGGCAAATACTATATATGCATTGCTGAAGATAGCGAAGATTCGATTACTGGTATACTTCCAACTGATACAAATGTATGGAAAGAATATACTGATGAACTTGAATTAGAAGATTCTTATGATTTGGGTTATATATTTGGAGATTATATGGAAGGAAGAAGTACTTCATTTTATCCATATAGCGAACGTAAAAACCAATTATTAACACAATATCCAGATGCTGAAACATTAAAAAGATGTGCAGTAATGAATGACTTTGAATCAGCTAATGAAAAAGTTGTTATTATGTGGGGACAAATTAGAGCTTATACATCAATGACGGTGTATTATGTAATACTAGCAACTGTTGTTTGTGCTGTATTAGTATTTGCAGTAACTAAAGCTATTGTAAATTATAATTCAGTTCGTTCACGCCGAAAAAGAGCAAATAAGTAGAAAATTTAGGCGGCCTAATAAGCCGCCTTCTTAACATTGTTATTAAAATTACGAATTTATGACTTTTAGCACATAAAAAAGAATAAATTCTAATAAAATATATTGCGAAATAAGTAGCGTTGTGTTATCATACTTTCGTTGCTTGCGATGGTTCCTTAGCCAAGTGGTAAGGCAATTGACTGCAACTCAATGAGCGTCGGTTCAACTCCGTCAGGAACCTCCAAACAAATAAAAAATAACTATTGATTTTTATTTATCAATTTGTTATATTATATAGGCGTGTTGATGCGCCCGTAGCTCAACTGGATAGAGTGTTAGACTACGAATCTAAAGGTTACGAGTTCGATTCTTGTCGGGCGCGCCATCTCGGGAAATAGCACAGCTTGGTAGTGCACCTGGTTTGGGACCAGAGGGTCGCAGGTTCGAATCCTGTTTTCCCGACCA
>CAKPAV010000150.1 GCA_934133115.1 uncultured Bacilli bacterium | reverse complement strand
ATCACCTATAGATTTTTCTTATTAGTTGCTATTTTTTGTTGGAACAATAGGCTTTTCGTGTGTTTCCATATAGTTTACATAAACACCAAGAATCATGGTATATTTCTTTGGTTCTTCAATGCTTTCTATAACAATATGGTCATCAGCAGCATAATAAATAATACCTTCGATAACAACATCATGCCATTTACTAGAATCAGGGAATGAGCAATAAACTTTAACTACTTTACCTCTATTGGCGTGAGCTATATCGGCATAGGTATAGCAAACACATAATTGGTTGTTAGTTTCTTGTTGATCATTAGAATTGTTTGTTTGCCCATTATAAACTGGTGGTGTTTGGTTGTTATTTTGGGTTTGCATATTATTAGACATATTTCCATTATTTGGCATTGGTGGCTGAACTCCTTGGGAAACTGGGCCTTGTGGTCCTTGATTAAATCCTGGGAAAGGTGTTCCATAATAATTAGGCGGTGGTGTCATTCTATCCATACTAAATCTCCTTTTTTATTTTTCAATGAAAATATATGTGAAAATATGTTGATCTATGACATTATTGTTAATATTAAAAAATTTATGAGATACAATTAATCTTTGTCATATTCTTAAATATTAATGATTTAATAAATATAAAAATAATTAGAATTTATGTTGGCTATGATTTTAAATAAGAAACTGAAGATATTGTATATCACTTAATAGTATGATAATATTTAATTACGGGAGCTTAGTGAACTAGGCTGAGAGGAAGTTGAATAACTTCGACCGAACTTGATCTAGGTAATGCTAGCGGAAGTGGAATTTTTTATATTTTCTTACCTCTTCATTTTACCTGGAGAGGTTTTTTATTAGAAAGGAAGTATAACTATGTCAAAAAACCTTAAATTTATGTGCGAAGTAGCTATATTTACTGCTTTAGGAATTGTGCTTGACTACTTTGCCGGTCTTTATTCTGATCCGTTTTTTCCAAGTGGCGGATCAATTGGTATTGCAATGATTGCAATATTTATTATGTCTTATCGTTGGGGATTAAAAGGAGGATTATGTACAGGTTTAGCAATAGGTGTTATTCAAACATTCTATGGTGCTTATTTTGTACACTGGGCCCAAGTATTCCTTGATTATTGGGGAGCTTATACTGTAGTGGGATTTGCAGGATTATTTGCAAAATCACTTGCAAAAACAGAATCTAAAAAGACAAAATCTATCCTTGTTGGATGTTCAGTATTATTTGGAACTTTATTACGTTTAGCATGCGCAACAGCATCAGGAGTTATATTCTTTGCTGAAAATGCCCCGGAAGGAGTAGCGCCTTTTTGGTATTCAATTGGATACAATGCTTCTTATTTAATTCCTTCCGGAGTATTATGTGCAATTATATTAATTGTTTTAGTGTTTAAAGCACCATTTGTATTTGAAGCAAAAGAAGAATTCAAATCATTGAAAAAAGAAACAATTTTATCTATTTCTATTGCTGTGGCTTCATTAATGGTAATTATTTTGTTCTCAGGCAAATTTATTTATAAATATGATGCAGAATGGAATAAAATTTTATCTTCACATATCACTGGATTTGATATTATTTCTGGAGCAACAAAAGAATATCTAAGTGGAGAAAATTATGTTAGCTTTGTATTAGAGCCAAATATGTATGCACGTCTTATTATATTTGCTTTAGTATTTATTATTGGAATCATGTTCATTCCAAATACTTATTTTAAAATTAAAACAACATTATCATCATTTATGTTAACTATTAGTTTTATTTTCTCGTTTTTAATGAAATCAACATTATTAGAAAGTGTTAACAATGTTACAGGTTTATCTTTTAGTGCTTTTTATCCGATGAATTTAGTAATAGTTGTTTTAGGAATTTTGGCGGTTTTAAATTTAATTTTAACAATTGTTTATTTATTAAAATCTAAAAAAAGTAATTAATGCTTAATTTTCTAATTTATGGTAATATTATTGTCGTAGAGGTGAATATTATGGAAGAAAATAAGCAAAAAATTGAAACAATGCGAGTGGGATTTTTAAATTATTTCAAGAAATTAAAAATCATTAACTATGTTTGTTTCTTTATTTCAATTATTGGATTTGTTCTTGATTTTGTACTTTTAAGAGATAAGTCCACAATAGCTATCGTAATTGCTATCGTAATTATTATTTTAATGTTTGTCTATTTAAAAATTATTAAAGGTAAGCTAAATAAACACACACAACAATATATTCGTGATTGCTATCAAGTTTTATCGGATATCGAATTAAGCGAAGTTGATGTTAAAAATGTGACTTCTTTAGCGGATGATACTTTTACAATTGATGATATTAAAAATGCTAAATTTATGCTTAATGTCGAGTCGTGTAAATCCAAAAACACTTTACAATTTGATGCATATAACAAAACTATTCAATTAGCGGATTTAATGTTTACTATTCCTGATCCTAAAGACACTAAAAAACCAATCGTAGCATTTTGTGGAAAATTTATTCAATATCATAGTTTGAAAACTTATGAAGAACGCATCGTTTTATATCGTAAAACTGTTGTGCCAAATTGTTATGGACCTACTGATGTTGAAGGATTAGAAAAAGTAATTGATGACGATAAGTTACTAGTTTATGCAACAAATAAAAATTACACAAAAATTTTAAATAAAAAGATTTTAGAAAATTTAGCTAATGTTGAAGTTGATGATTATTTATATGATTTAACTATTACTATTAATGGTAATCTTGTTACTATTGCCTTATCTTATGCTGATAAATTAGTGGCAATTCCTTTGAATGAACCAACAGATTTTGCAGGATTTGAACGAGTAGCTAAAGATATAAAATTAGTTGTCGATGAAATTATCAAAAAAATTTAATAAATGAATCCATTAAGTAACTTTGATGTTACTAGTGGATTTTTTTTAACACAATTATTAATCTTATTTCTTTTTTATTTTATATAATTGTGTCATAATATGAGAGAACTAATAGTTAGTTAGAAGGTGATGATTATGGATATGTGTTTGAAAGGTAATTGGGTTCAAATACATAGTTTTAAACACAATGGTCACATACATCGATGTTGGGAAAGAAATTATGTTTTAGAAGATAATGATGATTATCTTATTGTTGCCAGTAAACGTACTCGAGTGATTGAAGATGATGGTCGTCGCTGGTATACGCATGAACCAGCAATAACAATATTATCTAAAAAAGACTGGTTTAACGCTATCGGGATGATGAAAGAAGAAGGAATATGTTATTACTGCAACATTGCTTCTCCAAGTATTGTTGATGATGGCAAAATAAAATACATTGATTATGACTTAGATTTAAAACTATACCCAGATGGAAATATTAAGGTGTTAGATGAAAAAGAGTACGCTCGTCATAAAGAAAAATACAATTATGATGATCGACTTGATAAAGTATTAAATTCCGAAGTCAAAAAGATTTACTATTTAATGGAAAAACGTTTATTTCCTTTTAATGATAAAGTAATTTATGACTATTATGAAAAATTTAAAACAATGGATGTTTAATATAAGAAAGCATTTGTGTAAAAAGCAAATGTTTTTTTATTGACAAGTAAGAACATATTAATTATAATTGTGCTATAGTTAGTTATAACTAACTTGCAGAAGGCGCATTTATGGAAATAGTAAAATTTGAACATATACGCAAGATTTATGTTGATGGAAACCATGAATTAAAAGCATTAGATGATGTTGATTTAACATTAGAAAAAGGCAAGTTTATCGTTATTTTAGGGCCAAGTGTAGCGGGAAAGTCTACTTTATTAAATTTGCTTGGTGGATTAGATGTTCCAACAAATGGCAAAATTGTTGTTGATGGTAAAGATATTGCTACTTTAAATAATGATGAATTAGCTAATTATCGTGCATCTAAAGTTGGTTTTATCTTTCAATTTTATAATTTAATACCAACTTTAACTGTTCTTGAGAATGTTTCTTTAATTAATGAAATTGCACCTGATGTTATTGATGCTAAGGCTAGTGAATATGAAATGAGTTTATCAATAAGCTGGTTGAGCTTCGTAATTAGTATCTTAATTACATTAGGAGTATCATGGCTTGTTAGTGTTGTAATTGCCAATAAAAATAAGAAAATTGATATGGTTGAATCACTAAAATGAAGTGAATAGAAGGAGTGATATTATGTTAACAACGCTTGAAATAAAAAATATATTAATAATAATTGCTATTATTTTAAGTTTTGTTTTCTTAGATGTAACTATCAAATATATAGCAAGATTTTACTTAAAAAAAATAAAAGAATCAAAATAATAAAATATAAATATGCTTTAAACTTCCGCGGGGTTATTTATGAAACTCACGCGGAAATTTTTTGTAATTTAAAAAAACACCATTAGCAAAGATTCTTAACTAATAGTGTTTAATTTGTTTGAATTTTATTTTAATTTATTTAATTAAAGGAAGAATATGATTTAATTCTTCTAACCCTGGTTCAATACGATTTTTCTTTGATTCATATCTAGCAATGTCACCAATAGCGAATGTAAAATCATTAACTTTATAATCGCTATTTACCGCTAAACCATTATTTAGGGAAGCAAAGTTAAAAGTATTTACCATAGGAATATTTCCATAATTTACAAAGACATAGTCAGCATGTAAGG
>CAKPAV010000149.1 GCA_934133115.1 uncultured Bacilli bacterium | reverse complement strand
GTATAATGGAAATAATGTAAAGCCAAGTTCGTTTTATACTATTAAGTGGAAAACTAAGAACAAAGAATTAAAGGTAAGTAAAGCAATTACACCGATAAAAGAAATTGATGATAATTCATCAATAATTACATTTAAAATAAATGATTTAACATTTACTCTTAATCAATTAAACGAAGAATTGATTAAAATGATAATAAAGGCGTGTTTAAATGTATAAAAGGGAAACAAAGCCAACATTTTATATTGTAACAGACTATATTGATTTTCGATGTGGAATAGATTCATTATGTTTAAAACTAAAAATGATAAATCCGGATTTTAATATAATGGATAATGTGGCAGTAGTATTTATGTGTAGAAGCAAAGACAAGATAAAAATATTATATTGGGGCGGTGATGGATTTTGGTTAATATATCATCGATTGGAAGAAAGCAAATACCTTTGGATAAAGGAACAAAATAATTTGTTAGAAATAACATACAAACAGTTAGAATGGTTGTTAGATGGATTAAGCATAACACCAAAAAATTATCATAAAGAAGTTAAAAAACATTTAATAATATAGTTTAAACAATCACGCAAAATAGTGAAATACCACCAATAGGCAAAAATGCTTTACGGCACTTTAAAGGACAATTCATCTTTTTAGAAGATTTAATTGAAAAAATATACAGCTAGTTAATCTTTAATTAAGTTATTTTGACTTAAAGAATATTCAAACGAGTAGTGATTAGCAGCATCTCTATAATCTTTTCTCATTTTTTTGCTAAGTAAGTTAGGATACATAACATATGCTTCTTTACCAAAACGGAAGAAATATTGATATATTTGTTGATAACTACATTTAAAATAAAGAATATTATCTTCTTTACGATCAATTTTAGGACGATGAATATATATTTTTTTAAACATTTTTAATCCTTTATCTGTTAATTTAACAGCGTATTCATGAACACCAGTAACATCAAAAGCATATTGAGGTCCCATTTTTATTAATACATCAAGCTTGTTTTTTATATCTGCATTTAATTCAAATTTTTTCTTAGTATAAACTAATCCATCAATATTAGATAAACGTAAAGAAATAGGTTTATTAGGCTCATCAAAGCAAATCAAATAATTAAATAATTCTTCACCACTAAAAATTAATTTATAAGGAAATATAAACACTCTCTTATCATTTTGTTTTAAAGACAAGGCGTGTTTATTTTTTATTGCATCATTAATTAATGACACTTTATCTTTAAATATAATCCTTTCACGATTATATTGTGGCTTCATTGCATAAGAAGAAAATAAAATACGGAAATATTTAGAAAAACCTATTTTATTAATAGATGATTCAATATTAAGAAATGCCTCTTTACTAACCGCTGTTGGTTTAAAAGAAATAGAAGTATCAAATAACTCGTCTTTGAATTTGTATTCTAAAAAGTACTCAGCAATGAGGGATGATAATTCTTCATTTTCATCTTGCCCATTCTTTTTAATGATAAAAGCAATATCATTAGTTAATTTTTCTTCCTCTTCTTCAATTAAATCATAGTAATTAGCAATTAGAGTATTAATAAATTTGTTTGTATTAATATCATCTTCACCTTTAAAAAAACCAAATAGTTCCATATCTTTTTTTAAAATATTAGCCACAGAAGAACTAACATTTACTTTAATTTTTTCCATAATGTCACCACCTCTTCAACCATATAGTACACCTTTGGTGGTATCTAAACAACAATTAATATATAAATAATCAAGTATTTATCGTATAAAAGGTGGTCAAAAAAATATTTTAATTTGAAAACTTTTTTATTTGTTTTTTTGGTTTTAATATATTTGTGTCACCAAAAAAAGTGACAAATTATTCTAAATAGCTAGCAAACCATGTGAATGAAGTAGGAAAACTTGCATGGATGATAAGCTTAAAAGCAGAGTATGGTTATATGACGGATACGTTATATAGCTATATCGATTTATTAGGTAACTATTAAGTCGGAAACTAGAAACTAGCCGTCTGTGCTTATCAGTGCATGCTATACATCTTTATAAGTCATATTTCTTGTCGTGGAGGTAATAGACGCCGGTCAGGAATAATCCTTATATCGTAGCCTGGTAAACTACATAAATATAAGGAACGCTAACAACTCCATCAGATTTGAAGACTTTGAAAAAGGTCTATAAGGCAAGTTTATAGTGCGAGTAGCCAAATCATCTAGAATCCTAATGGGAATATGCATGTTTAATGTCAGCACGAATGTAGCATTCTGAATGCTTGGTAAAAGTTATAGGTATTAATCCTATCATGGCTTGTTAACCTAAGAAGTATATAGGTAGCTCCTATATGCTCAGACTTAGGTTCCATGTGGACGAATAATAATTTTGTATAGAAATCGACATTATTTGTAGGGAGAAATTCCTGCTAGTTATTATGAATAATAAAAACTAATAGTGATTTTAATTATGAACACTATAACCCTGTGAAGAATCATTGCTAACGGCAGGGATGTAGTTGTGCATGAAAAAGAGCGCGTTAATAATTATGAGATATTGTAATTGTTGCGTTTGTTTATTTAGTAATTTATAAACAAGAATCAAAAAGGAAACGCTGTTAACTATAGTGCTAATCATATACGATGTTAAATCTAGAAACGTGTCGGAGCGACAATAGACGACTCAGTGAGTAACAACCTATGATGGAATGGATTTGCTATCCAAAAACCTAATAGGAACACCAAAATAAGCTCTTTGGGGTGATGTCTAGTAATAGACTATAAGACATGTCTTCTGATCGAGTAGCCAAACCCTAAATGTTCAAGTCCTGGTGAAAGTTATAGGTATAATTCCTATTTAAGATCAAAGGGTAAAAAGCAGATTCGTCGCTAGTTTCTGTTCACTTTATCTGCTTAGTGGATGAATAAACAAATATATATGATCGGTAAGAAGAAATTCTATAGTGTTCATAATTAAAATCATGTTTAGGAGGTAATTTATTATGGAAAAGGAAATTTATACAATCGACGATATTGCGGGATATAAAGAAGAGAAAAAAGAATTAAAGAAGATCATTGATATGATAAATAATTATGATAAGTACAAAGCAAAAGGTGTGTATTTATCAAAAGGATTAATATTATCTGGAAAGCCAGGTGTTGGTAAAACTCTTTTTGCACGCGTTTTAGCATCACTTATTAACGCTCCTTTAATTACAATTGATGGTACTGATTCAGATAATGAACTAGGTGTAGCCAAAATTCAAGAAGCTTTTAAAAAAGCTAAAGAAAAAAGTCCTTCAATGATTTTTATTGATAAACTTGATTCTTTAGTGGGTGATTATAGTTATGAAACAGATTATACAAGAAAAAATTTATCTTGTTTATTAAAAGAAATTGATGGCATTAAACAAAGTAATGATATTTTTGTTGTTGGGGCAACCACTAAAAAAGATGAAATAGATGATGCTTTGATTAGATCAGGAAGAATGGACAAACATATTTGTATTAGCTTACCTGATAAACAATCAAGAAGAGAAATATTCAAAAAGAATTTAAACAAATTATCATTAGATATAAGCAAAGTTAATATACGACAAATTGTTGAAGAATCTGCAAGTTTAAGCGGTGCTGATATTAAAACTGTGGTTAATGAAGCCGCTATTACAACAATTAGCAATCATGAGTCACAGTTAAATACTCATTGCATTATTTATGCTATTAACGAAATTAAAAATAAAAATCGTATTAAAACAGTTAACAAAGAATTGATTTATCATGATTTAGGGCATTTAATTGTCTCACATGTTCTTATCAATTATTTTGATACCATATTTGGAACAAGTAGCATCTATGATGGCAATGATTCTATTGCATACTTAAAAAACACTAAAGAATTAAACGAGTTTTTAACAAAAAATTATGAATATAATTATGATAAAGATTATATTGATTGCATAGATGAATACGAAGAAGAATTCAAAAGAGAAAAATATACAACCGATTATAAAGAGCCAATTAATTCAAATAATGCACTTAATATTGTGGCAATCTACTTAGCAGGATTAGCTATTGAAAAAATTAGAGGTAGCATTTCTACTAATAACTTTAAAGATATAGACTATGCAACCTCCGCAATATACATGATGATGAATTCAGGATTTTTCGGATTAGAATATGCTGCTTTTCTTTGTCTAGATAAAAAGCGTCCTTTTGTTAGTGCCAAAGCCGAAAAAATCGAAGCAAAAAAAGATGAATTATTAAATGATGCACTAAATTTAGCAACAAAAATAATTGAGTCAAATATGCACACAATTGATTTGCTTTATAAAAAATTCAGTGAAAAAAACATCTTAATGCGAAAAGACGCATTAACGATATTAAGCAAAAAAATAATTAAATAATTAGTTAAAGTATTATATCAGGAGGTAATTTTATGAATAATAATAGTAACAAAAACACAGAGTTTAAAGTTCTAATCATAATCACGCTAGTGGTGGTGGCTTTAGAAATAATCTGTGCATTAGTAATATCTGATGTATTTTCACAATTTTTAGTCTTAGTTAGTTTAGTTGGCCTTGTGTCATTATCTTACATATCTAGCGTAATTTCATACATTTCAAATTATAAAAATTTTTATACCTGTGATAACTGTCAATATTGCTATTACATATTTAAAAATAGCTATATAACTATAC
>CAKPAV010000148.1 GCA_934133115.1 uncultured Bacilli bacterium | reverse complement strand
ATAATCAATTATTGCTTTTTCTTGCTCTTTACTTAATGTATTCTTTTTTACTTTTTCAGCACTTAAAAAGCTAGCATTTTCTACAACAATTACTCTTTTATCTTCACCTAAAGGCATTAAAGTTGCTTCATACATTACATCTAATATTTCACACTCTAAAGCATTGTACGTAACAAAATTAAACTCATTAATTTCTTTAATTTGTTCATTAGTAACCTTCTTTAAAGTTGATTTAAGCATTAAATCTTGTACACCAAATAAAATAATAACCATTGATGAACACCTCGCTTACAAATTATTATACATTAAAAAACAAGTTTTTTGTATATAATTGTTCCTTCAATATCACTTCTTCTAATTTTTATATTTCTTTTATTAAGTCGCTCTAAAACAACTTTATTCGGAAATCCATAATAGTTATTATGCCCTAGTGATATTATTACCTCTTTTGGTGTTGTGGCATCTAAAAATTCTTCGCTTGTACTTGTGCTTGATCCATGATGTCCAAGTTTAATAATATCCACATCACTTAAATCATAATCATTAATTATTTCATTTTCGATGGTAGTTGATGCATCTCCCATATATAAAAATGTCAAATTCATAAAAGTAAATTTATTAACAAGTGATGAATCATTCTCATTTTTATAATCATAATTATTTAAATTTTCAAATATTAAACCATTAACATTTAATGGGAATTGACTTCGTTCATTAATTATATTTTTTACTTTCATTAGCTGTTTTAAAGAATCTAAAGCTCCAATATGATCATGGTCACTATGTGAACATATTACATAATCTATTTTATTTACATGTACTTTTTTAAAAAATGGTATTAATGTTGTAACGGCAATATCTTCATAAATAAGACCACCAGTATCAATTAGCACTGTCTTATTTTTATGTATTATTAAAGAACAATCTCCTTGACCAACATCAATTGCATATAAATAATCATAAATATAATTATTAATTGGCAAAGAAAATATTGTTAATATTAATGACATAATCAAAAATATATTTTTGCTAAATTTATTATATTTAATATTAACGAAATATAAAAATACTATATACAAAGCTATTATTATTAATTTTAATATTAAAGAATCAATTGGATAAAAAGAAAAATCAAAATTTTTAGCAATATTTAATAACCAAATAACGCCATTGCTATATGTTGCTAAATTAATGTGGATTGGTATAAACATTAATAACATTATGGTAAGCTCGTATATTAAAATTATAGGCTGTAAAACAATTCGCATCATTGATAAAGTAATCGGAATATATCCATTAAAAACATAGTTTAAAATTATTAATAATATAGCCATATAAATCGCCTTGTTTTTTTCTTTTTTTAAGCATAAATTAAAATAATTAGCAATTATTAATGTATACCATATTCCATAAGAATAAAAATTAAATGGCGATATAATCAAGTAAATAAGTAAAATCAATTCAGATAATTTAATTAGTGATAATTGTTTTTCTTTTCTTAACTTTTTAGCCATCATAAATAGCAAAAATTTTAGTAATGCTTTTTTAAAAAAAAGCAATATAAACAATAAAGAGCCAATAATGCTTATTATAATCTTTATTATTTTTGACTTTACTTTTTTAAATAAATTTACTATTAAATACATTTCAAAAGCAAGAATGGAGGAATTTAATGTTAGCATATAGCGAAATGAATTATTAGAAAATAAGTTGTTAATAGTTTTTGAATTATATCCAAACACTAATGATTTTGCTAATTCTCCAGTTAATTGATCATATTTATTAGTTAAAAATATTGCTATCTTCTTTATTGGAAAGAATAAAGATAAAATTTTTTCCATTTTTCCAACTGAAAACTCATAATATATTCCATTATTATTCAAATAATTTTTAAAATCAAAATGTGATTCAATAGCGTGCATATCTAACTCTTTAACTATGCCATCTACTTTTATAACATCACCGATTTCTAAATCATTACCTTTTGCCAATATGTAGCACTTAGAAAATAAGTTCCTAGCAATAACATAATTCTCTTTTGCTTCAATTACTAATAAATATGTATTGCTAGAAAAAGTATTTACTTTTGTTAACAAACAGATAAGAAATCCATAAATAAAAAACAATAAAAGAATCAATAGTTTATGAAAATCTTTATGCCACCTAATAAATGGAAATACCAAAAAGAAAATAAAAAAAATGTTTTTTGAAGTTAAAATTCCTATTATTGCACCAATAATAGCACCAAGCATATTAATATAAAGTTAAATAGTCTTTAATTTTTTCAAAAGTGGAATTACCAATTCCAGTAACTTCTTTTAATTGCTCTAAACAAGTAAAGTCACCATTTTCGTTACGATAATTAACAATTGCTTGTGCTATGGTGGCACCAATGCCATTAACAGTCATTAATTCTTCTTTGCTAGCTAAATTAATATTAACTTTTTTAATTGTTTCCATCACGCAAGTATCAGGAGTAGCAGACTTTTTAGCAATATAATATTCTCCATTATCCACTAATAACAAAGAAGGATTATATGCTAAATCATCTGCATTAGCGGTAATTCCTCCAGCATTCGTTATTAAATCTAAGAGTGTAGAATTATTATTTAATACATACTTACCTGGTCGATTGATTTCCCCACTTATCGTACATGTGACATATTCTTTAATCACACTAACAATATTACTATCATTCCCCCCATTTCCATTTAAGTTTGGATCAATCTTTGTAAAGACAAACATCAAAACTACTGTTAGGATTGCACCGATAATTGCAATTTTTCCCATAAAAATCACCTCACTAATTATATAGTGATGAACTTTTAAAAAAGCGAAAAAAAACGTCTGATTTTTTCAGGCGTTGTTTTTTTAAATTACATTAGTCATCTAAAGCAATATTTAAGATTTCAACTTCATATGGCTCGCTAGTTTCTACAACAGTGCGTTCACCAACATGTTTACCAATCATAGCTAAACCAATTGGACATTCGTTAGAAATTAAATCATGAAGTGGATCTGCTTCTACTGAACCAACAATTTCCACAGTATGTTCGGTATTATCAGATAAATCTTTAAAAGTAACTTTAGTACCTAATGATACCACCTTAGAATCTAAAGGTTTTTCATCAACTACTTCACAATTAGAAAGAATATTTTCAATTTCGCTAATACGATGTTCGACTTGGGCTTGTTTATCTCTAGCTGCATCATAGTCAGCGTTTTCAGATAAGTCACCTTGTGCACGAGCGGCTTTTAATTGCTCGATAACTTCTGGACGAACTACATCAATTAAATTTCTTAATTCACTTTCTAAGGCTTCACGACCACGTTTTGTAATTGTAATTTTTTTATCTAATGCCATAATATCACCTCAAGTACAAATAATTATAACAATTTAATTGTAATAATTCCACTTATTTTTTAATAAGTTTTGCCAAAATAGCAATTAAAGGCACACAAAATAATTGAAAACATAAAGGATTTCACGAAAAGTTTAAATTATTATTATTTTAGAAGCATCTATTAATAAAGTGTGCTAAAATTATTTTGTCAATAAATTGCAGATATGCAAAGAAAGAGGTTAAAAAAATGATTGAATATCGTTATGACACACAACTATTAATTGAGGGTAAAAACTTAAATGAAGACGCTATAAATGATTACTTTACTAACAACTTTAAAGGTGATTGCCTATTAGCGGTTGGCGATGATGAACTTATTAAAATCCATTATCACACTAATGAACCTTGGAAAGTATTGGAATATTGTGCTTCTCTTGGCGAAATCTACGACATCGTTGTTGAAGATATGGACCGCCAATCACGTGGTTTAAAAGGATAATTGTATTTTTTCACTTAATTAAATTATAGAACATTGGATAGTAATTCGTTACTATCCTTTTTTTATTATATAAATATAATTTTTTTGAAGATGTATTGACAAAGCGTATAGTAAACGCTTACAATAAATTGTAATTAATTAATTTTATTAAAAAAAGGAGACGAATTAAAATGAAGACTAATAAATTATTGTTACTTAGTCTAGCCTTAATCACGTCAATTGGCGCTGTTGCAACATCTAATGCAGACAGCAAAAACGTGAAAGCCGAAAATAATGCGACCATTACATGGACTGGTCCGGAATTGCATTCTGGAGACATCAACAACATCTTGGATGGTGACGAATCAACTTTTGCTTGGTTCAAGGGTGTGTTTGAAGAAGGTAATTATATTCAAATTGATTATTCTACTGCTACAAAATTTAATTACTTTTCTTTTTTATTAAGTGATAGTGATTATTGTAAGTTTAAAGTCCAATATTTAAATGGTGATGTTTATGAAGATATTACTAGTGAAATGGATGGACCTTCTGGTGTTGCTACTTTCAATAGTGCTGTAACTACTACTTCTTTAAGAATGGTAAGTACTGGGGGACGTGGTGTTTGGTTAAAAGTGTTTGAAGTAAAGCCTTACTATGCTACTAGGGTTATTAATAATGGATTTACCCTTGTAAATGGCGTAGGCGGTTTAGTCGATAATAACATCGATACATACGCTTGGTTTGACTGGCAATATACAAGTTCTTGTAATATCACATTAGATTATGGAGAAAATATTCATTTAAATAATATTATGTTATTAACTGGATGTTATGAACATGATACTGATAAATTAGGAACAGCTAAATTCTCTT
>CAKPAV010000147.1 GCA_934133115.1 uncultured Bacilli bacterium | reverse complement strand
GAAATGAAAAAGATTGTTAAAGAAAACTTGCCAATTAATCACTACTATTTAAGTAAAGATGAAGCTAAAGAAAAATTTGCAGGCGATCCTTATAAATGTGAATTAATTGACGCTGTCGATGATGATAAAGTAGGAATCTATGAACAAGGCGATTACGCTGATGTATGTCGTGGTCCACACGTTATTTCTACTGGCGTATTAAAGAACTTTAAATTATTAAATGTTGCCGGTGCTTATTGGCGTGGAGATTCCAAAAATCCAATGTTAACAAGAATTTATGGTACTTGCTATCCAACTAGCGAAGCACTTGAAAAACACTTACAAGATTTAGAGGAACGTAAAAAACGCGATCATCGTAAATTAGGTAAAGAACTTGGTTTATTTATGATTTCCGAATTTGGTCCAGGACTTCCATTCTGGTTACCAAAAGGTTATCAATTACGTCGTACGCTTGAAGATTTCTGGCTTGATTTACATCGTAAAAATGGTTATGTCGTTGTTGACACTCCAATTATGTTATCCAAAGAATTATGGGAAATTTCTGGTCACTGGGATCACTATAAAGAAGATATGTTCATTACTCACGCTGATGAAGATGAATATGCAATTAAGCCAATGAACTGTCCTGGCGCTATTCTTGTATATAAAAACGATTTACATTCTTATAAAGATTTACCACTCCGTATTGCAGAACTTGGTCACGTCCATAGATATGAGGCAAGTGGTGCTTTAAACGGCTTATTCCGTGTTCGTACATTCACTCAAGATGATGCTCATATTTTATTAACAGAAGATCAAATTGGTGCGGAAATCGAAAGAATCATTAAGATTTATGACCAAGTTTATTCAATATTTGGTTTAAATTATCATATCGAATTATCTACTCGTCCAGAAGAAAACTATATTGGTGATATTAAAGTTTGGGATAAAGCCGAAGCTGATTTAATTAGAGTATGTAAAGAAACTGGTAAAGAATTTAAAATCAATCCAGGTGATGGCGCATTCTATGGTCCTAAACTTGACTTTAAACTTCGTGACTCCATGAATCGTATTTGGCAATGTGGCACCATTCAATTAGATATGCAACTTCCAGGAAGATTTGATTGTACTTATATTGATGAAAATGGTCAAAAAGTTACTCCAGTTATGATTCACCGTGCTTGCTTTGGATCTCTTGAAAGATTCATTGGTATTATTACTGAAAACTATGCTGGTGCTTTCCCAACTTGGTTAGCCCCTGTTCAAGTTAACTTATTACCAGTTGTTGGTGATATCCATGGAACTTACGCTAAAGAAGTCAAATCAATCTTAGAAGAAAATGGTTTAAGAGTTAGTATTGATGATCGTAATGAAAAACTTGGTTATCGTTTAAGAGAATCACAAATTCAAAAGATTCCTTATACACTTGTAATTGGTGATAATGAGATGAATACTAAGAGTGTTACATATCGTAAATATGGTAGTAAAGAACAAATCAGTGTTTCTCTTGATGAATTCATTTCAATGATTTTAAAAGAAATCAAAGAAAAAAAGCCTTTAAATGCATAATTAACGTTAAAAAAGCATAAAATTAATGTTGACATGTTAGCATTTATAGTGTAGTATTATTACGCGAACAAAATACGTGGAAAGAAGAGGCGCCCGCTTCTCACCTGATTCACATAGTGAATAGGTAAATGTCACATATCGTTAAGATATTTTCACGGGCGCATCCTGCGTCCGTTTTTTAGTTCAAAGGAGGAATTATTATTTACAACCCAAATTTTACTAACCCACAACAACAAAGACCAGAAAAGACTAATAATGATTTAGTTAATGAAGCAATTCGCTTTCCTACAGTCTTAGTAATTGGCCCAAATGGTGAATCATTTGGTACGATGTCTCGTTTTGATGCTTTAAACAAAGCAAGATACTTAAATTTAGATTTACTTTGCGTTGCGCCTCAAGCTCAACCACCAGTATGCAAAATCTTAAACTATGGTAAATATCGCTTTGAAGCTCAAAAGAAACAAAAACTTAATAAGAAGAAACAAGCTGTTGTCAATATCAAGGAAGTTCGCTTAACTCCACAAATTGGTATGCACGACTTAGAAACTAAGGCTAACCAAGCAAGTAAATTCTTACAAAATGGTGATAAAGTTAAAGTTTCTGTACGTTTCCGCGGTCGTCAATTATCGCACGTTGAAGTTGGTGAAGAGGTTTTAAATAAGTTCTTTGAACTTGTAAATGAATATGCAGTAATGGAGAAAAAGCCAGCATTAGATGGCAAATTCTTAAATGCAGTTTTAGCATCAAAAGTTAAAAAATAGGAGGAACGTAGTATGCCAAAAATGAAAACAAAACGTGCTTTAGCAAAACGTGTTAAAAAAGTTGGTAATGGTAAATTAAAAATCAATTCCGCTTATACTTCACACTTAGCACACAACAAAACACACAAACAAAAAAGACAATTAAGAAAGGCTTCATATGTATCTAAGAGCGATTACAAACGCATTAAATACTTGATGCAATAATTAGGAGGTAAGAGTCATGAGAGTAAAGAATAGTGTCGTCACAAGAGCAAGACGTAAAAAAGTACTCAAAAGAGCAAAAGGCTATTTCGGTAGCAAACACCTCTTATTCAAATCTGCTAAAGAACAAGTAATGCATTCATTACGTTATGCGTTTAGAGATCGTAAACAAGTTAAACGTGATTACCGTAAATTATGGATTAAACGTATTAACGCTGCTTGCAGAATGAATGATATTTCTTATTCAAAATTCATGCACGGATTAAAATTAGCTAACATCAACATGAACCGTAAATCATTATCTGAATTAGCTATCAATGATCCAAAAGCATTCACTAAGTATGTTGAACTTAGTAAAAAAGCTTTAGCTAAATAGTTCGCTTATTAAATGCAACTCAATTGGGTTGCATTTTTTATTTTCCTTTCTTTTTATCTTTCATCATATATTTAGATACATCTTTATATACTTCAAATAAACGATCATAAATGGTTTTATTTTCTTTCATTTTAATAATTTCTACTTTTCCGTTATTAATATATAAAAATGCTTCTGGATTTAAAGATAATCCTCCTAGACTACCGCCTGCTAGAGGAAAATCACTTGAATATTCAAATAGCAAATCATTACTATTATTTTCTTTTTCTAATTCACTTCCACCAAACCCAAATCCAAATGTTAAGCGTGATATTGGTACAATCATTTCTTTATCATTTATCTTTAAAGGCGTACCAATAATTTCTGAAGAATCTAAAATAGTTTTTATGCTTGTTAAAGTAGATAGCATAACATTTTTAAAAGAATTATTTTCCATAACTTAAGTCTCTCCTTATAATTTTATTTTTTAAAATATTAATAATTTTTAGATTTAGTTTTCCTTCTAATAAATAATCGTTATTTGATACATTATGTAAATAAATAAAGTGCATTTTGCGATATATTTTAAAATTCGATAAAATATAATTACTTCCAAATAATAAAGCATCAAATGGCCCAATAGATGAATTATATAAATATATTTTTATATATTTAAAATCAATATTTTCTATTAATTTTTTAATATCTATTTTAAATTTAGGTTTAGGACTAGTAATAATTGAAGCAACGATTTTTCCTAGTTCTATTTCAAGTATTTTTATTTTAAATAAATATACTTTCATAAAGCGATATGTAATAATAACTTTTATTTTTAAATTAATAAATAAAAGCATAGTTATAAATAACAAAATCAATAATAATATGAGCAAAATAATCATTAACGTTTTCATAATAATATTATTAACTTGCTTCAATAAAATAATTCAAAAAAATGCCATAGCGGAATTCTATGGCATTTTAAATCTATTTTCTACTTGATTGTTTTCTTGAAGAAGAACGTTTACTTGATGAACATCCACGTCTAGATTCATGATTAGAATTTCTAACGCGCGAGTTATTTACATCTAAATCTTCTCCATATTCATATTTAGTTCCACGTTGCTTATTAGTAGTTTCTTTCTTAGCAGAACTTCTTCTTGTAGTGTTTTTGCTTTGTCGACTTTGTCTCACAAATTTCACCTCCTATTGAGGTTAGTTTTTGCTTATTTTTAAAAATTATAAATAATTCTTATCATCTTCGTTATTTTTTTCATCAATAACGATAGTTTCAACATTTTCTACACAATATTTAATATCACTTTCAAAATCAAATTTTTGTTCGAATGCTTCGACTTCATCTAATTTTGGCATTGTTTTAGGATTTTTTGGTTCAAAAATTGTACAACAATCTTCATAAGGTCGAATAGATATATCATATGTATTAATTTTCTTTGCCAATTTAATAATTTCAATTTTATCCATTACCGCGACTGGACGAATAATTGGAGTATTAGTAACACTATTAATAACATTTATTGAAGCAAGCGTTTGTGAGGCAACTTGTCCTACTGATTCACCATTAGAAATTGCTAAACACTTATACTTTTTAGCCAAACGTTCCGCGATACGATACATCATACGACGCATAATGGTAATTGCATAAGATTCATTCGAATATTTATAAATATTTTCTTGTAACTTGGTAAATGGAACAATATGAATTTTAATACGTGCTTGATAACGATTAAGTTCTTTACAAATATCTTTTAATTTATCAATTACCGCTTCACTAGTATATGGCGGAGAGGCAAAGTGAATACACTCAATTTTAACTCCTCTTTTCATCATTAAATATGCCGCAACTGGGGAATCAAT
>CAKPAV010000146.1 GCA_934133115.1 uncultured Bacilli bacterium | reverse complement strand
GGTCAAAAACTCAAAGTTATCGTTACAGATATTGATGAGAAAGGTCGTATTAACTTATCTCATAAAGAATTTGAACCTAAGCCTGAAAAAAAAGAAATTAAAGAAGAAAAAGCAAAAGAAGAAAAAGCCGAATAAATGCCTTGCCAAGCGTAGAAATTTAGTTTTCTACGCTTTTTTTAATATGCTTAAATAATAGCTTAAACTATTTAAGTAATCTTTTTACTTGAAAAAGTTTTTTTAAATGTGTAAAATAAACACTCCAATAAAATCTTATTGGGAATTTTTTAATATGTGTGTACCTACTATGGAATACCAATCTACACGCAAAAAAATCTAGAAAGGAGAAGTATATTTGATTGGATATACTAACAAATAAATTATGAAAAAGAGATCATACGAATTGCCAATTATTGAGATTATTGATGTTGAATATGAAGATGTAATATTAGCAAGTAATTTAAATGCTCTAGATAATCTAGATTGGTCAGACAAAAATTATGACGGAGAGGTTTGGGGTGAAAAATAATGAAAAAAGGAGTATTGGTCTTATCACTTTTTAGTTTAAGTGGATTATTAGCATTAGTCGGAAATAATCAAAAAGCGAATGAAAATATTTTTGAAGAAAGTACAACTTTAGAAAATCAAAATGCTAAGAAATTAAATGTTCGTTCTAATAGTAGCGGAGATGTTTTAGTCTCTAATGTCTTAAAAGCACAAGTTTCAGAAACATCTATTAAAAATGGAGAAAATGTAAAATCACTTCGTGTTGTAGCAGGCGTTTCTGGTTTAAATATTACTCCATATTTTGATCGAGCGGAAATTAATGTTGATGGTAATGCTATTATGCCTCAAAAAAATACTTACGTAAGTTGTGCTTATAAAACAATTACCGAAAATGGGGTTTCTCAAACTGCTGCGAAAGTCTTTGAGAGTACAGATTACAATTATTTTGTTACTTATACACTAAAAGACATTCCAGAGCAATACTGGTTCACTCCTATTAGCATTACATTAAAAGTTGAAGGTAGCGATACAAGTGTTAGCAAAACTCTTAATGTTGCTGCTTTAGCAGAAGAATATCAAAACAGTAGTGATTACTCATTCTATAAAATTGATGATAATAATGTTGCAATTGGTTTAGCAAATATGAATCTAGAAGAAGCTATTATTCCAGAATACTATCTAGATGTAGAAGATACAAATACAACTTTATTAGGAAAAAGAATAAGAATTACAAGTGTTGGATATGATGTGTTTGGTAAAATTTTAACATTTCAATCGCAAAGCTTAAAAGTCGTTAATATACCAGAAGGTGTAACTAAAATTGCTGGTCTATGTTTTCAAACATCTAGTAATTTAACCTCTATTACGCTACCGCAATCATTAACAAGTATAGGACATTATGCTTTTGTATATACTGACGCGCTAGAGCAAATAATATTACCAAAAAATGTTGTTTTAGGCGAAAGTGTATTTGGTGCCCATCATAGTAACTTTAAGATTTATTTTGAAGGAAATGAGATACCAACAGCATGGAAAAATGTGGATTGGTCTAATGGCATAAACGCTCCAGTATCTGATCATTTCTTCTTATATTCAGAAACCGAGCCAACTGGAACTTCAACTTATCGCTATTGGCATTATGACACTAATAACCAACCAGTAATTTGGTAAAAAACGAAAAAGTAAGGTTTTTATTTTATAAAAATAAAAAACATTTATACTAGTTAAAACGTTAACTAGTAATAGGAGAACTGCTATGAATAAAAAAATTATTTTCCCCCTTTTGTGTGCTTTCTTATTAGCGGGCTGTAATTCAAATAACAATTCCAATAGTGAATCGAATAATTCTAATAGCCAAGTCATGTCAATTGATGATAATTTAAAAACATTATTAGAAGGCAATTTAGAATTAAATGGCTCTTACACAAAAACTGGAACTAAACATCAATTAAATGTTTCTTTTTATAATGATACCTATGTTTTAAAAGATACTAGCAATGAAGCTATTTTAGTAGATAAATATGTTAAAAAGAGTGATGGCATTTATAAGGAAACTGTTACTAAAAATAATGATTTAACTTATAAACTAGTTGATAGTAATATATCTTCTTGGAATAGATATGAAAATCCATTTAAAGATCTTAACAAAATTAATATTAGCAAATATGGTCCTACTAGATACAATATAAGTGGAAATAATCTTCAACAAATATTACAAATAGTAAGTGGATGGACTTATCAAGTTAAATCTATGTGGATTGACACTAGTCTTAAACCGCAACTAATCATAGATGTTGATGGCAAATTAGATGGAAATATAACATTTACATTTGATTTAGCAACTGCCACTAAAGAATTTGATATTAAATATGATAGTTCCGAAAAAACTGATGTATTAGCGCAAGCAGTAGAAGATATTTATAAAAATTATACTATTACTGATGTAATACATATTAATGGACAAGACGATACTACTAAAGTTTATTATCGTACTGAAGATGTTTTCTTTAGTTCTTATGTTGATAACGAAACCACTAATTATGGATATGCTTTTAAAACTGATGGCATTTATTCATTCAATGTTGAAAATGGTTTAGCAAGAAATGTTGCATTATTTAATGATGATTCATCAAAAGAAATTAATTTCCGTTTAGATTTTGATATATCTTGGGATTTATTTAAATATGATGTTACAAATGAAATCTATGTGACTAAAGATAAAAATGCAGCCTCCTTATTAGCGGAATCATTTGCCTATGATTATGATACTTATGCCGAGTTTTCTAAATATGCAACTAGCATTGAGGTGAAATTAAGTGGTAACACTCTTGATTATTATGTTGTTAATGGTATAAGAGCGGGACATTCATTTAACCACAAAATCACTGTTAGCAACATTGGCTCAACTTCTCAACCATTTGATGTAAGTTCGATTGATAATAATCGTGAAGATTTAAGTAAGATTAAAGAAGCTTATTTTGGTACTTATAAAGGAAAACTTGTTAAAGGAAATTTACCTAATAATGTTACTGATTTAACTCTTGTTATTAATGCTACTAAGGTGACATTAAATGATAAAGAAGCAATAGTTAAGTCCATTAAATATTATGAAGACAAATACATTCATGCTGAATTTGTATGGGAAGGAATGGAATTATTCTTTGCTGAACATATTCAAGCAGGAGATGCAGGTAAATCTTTGGAAATTGGAAATGATGATTTCACTATTATTTCTAATGAATTAACTAAACAAACTAATGAATTAGAAAAAATTGAAGGTAAATATGAATCTGATCATTTCTTCTCCATGGATGATAATCGCGATGATTTACATGTGGATTTTGCTATAAAAAACAATGTGGCAACATTAAATGTTCCTGATTCTACATTAGATGGATTACATAATGTTTCATTTAATTATGTTGGAAAAACAAGCGATAACAAATATGAATTTAAAAATGAAACATATGGCAGTTTATTTATTTTAGTGGATAGCGAGTTATATGTGTATTATGATGTGGCTTATAATGAAGATTATTGTGTTACATTTGATTTACCTAATCCAATTACTAAAGTTGAAATTCCTAGCTTTATTACTGGTACATATCTAGGCTCCTTAAGTGCAGGATCAATTAATGGCAATACATCATTAGAAATAGTTATTACTACTCAATCAGTTACTATTAATAGTAGTATTATAACATTGATAAACTATGATTCCACAAATGGAATTAAGATTAGTATTAATAATGTTAATTTCTTTATTAAATCGTTAGATACCTTAAATCCTACTAATAAGATTAGTTTGATTAGCGAAGATTCTTCTATAAGTGGTACAGAATTTACACGTAAAGGTTCATCTACTAGCGATGAAATTCCAACATCTTTAATTGCCACTTGGAAAAATGAAAAAACTACATTTGGTGATAATTATGAAGATATATATACCGTAACAATTAAAATTACCGCAACTAATTTAACAATTAATAGTGAAGATAAAAAAGATGCATGCTTACAAAGTCAAGTATTTAATTTTGTTGAAGTAAGTGAATTAGATGGGGATAAATGTTATGTATTTAGCAATGACGTTTATGGTAATATTAAGATTCTTGATTATGGTAGAAGTATTGTTGTTTATTATGAAACTGCGGGAATAATTGGTAGTGATTCTGGAGAATTTGTAGAGGCAAAAGAGGTAGCAAAAGATGACTTATCTAGCTTAGTTGGTACATGGGAGTCAAATGATTCTTATGATTTAAATAATAATTCTTTAGACTATGTTCGTGTTGTTATAACTAGTGATGGTTCACTTACTTTATCAAGTAGTTCCAGTGAAGCATATTTAAATAAAACTCTTACATTTGTAAAATTTGATGAGAGCAAGGTTGCTTATTTTGTTGATGGCGAAGGTAATCAAATGACTATCGATGGAGTAAGTTTTCCAGGATCTTTATCCGTTACCTATTTAGCGGGTGGATTAACTGGCGAAGAGATATTTAAGTAAAATTTCTTCAGAAATAAAAATTTAATTAGTAAATACCATTGTATAACTAAAAATATAATGGTATTTTATTTATAATAAAATAAAGGAGTTGGAAATAGTGAAAAAAATAGTTTATCCAATTATATTTTTAAGTCTTGCCCTTATTAGCGGATGTAATAAAAATCCATCTGCTTTGTGAGCCCGAAACGAGAGAACGCAGACACAAGAAGAGGAGGCTTTTCCGTTATGAAGGTAGGTCTGATCTATAC
>CAKPAV010000145.1 GCA_934133115.1 uncultured Bacilli bacterium | reverse complement strand
GTTAATAATCCTGTTTTTAAAGCATGTTTCCACTTAGTAACTTTTACCGTACCAAAATATAAGGCAAGAATATATATAGTAGTATCTGTTGATCCTTGAATAGTTGATGCTATTTTTGCCGTCAAAGAATCAGGACCAAGTGTTTTACAAATTGTATCAAAGCAAGCAATAGAAGCAGATCCGGATATCGGACGAAATAAAATCATTGGAGTTAAATCAATTATTGCTTCAGACTTAGGAATAAATGATGTTAATAATAATTTTAAATCATCAATTATTCCACATGATTTCAACAATGTTACACATAAAAGCATTCCAATTATTGTAGGGAATAATTCTTTAAATAAAGGAAGGCCATCTTTTACACCATTAACAAATGAATTATAAGCATTATTTTTTTTAGCAAAGCTATAACCGACCGCGAATAATACTAATAAAGGAATAAAAACAAGTGAGAATTTTTCCATAACTATTTACCTTTATTTTTTCTTTTGGCTTTTTGTTGATAATATTTATCTAATAATAAGCCAAAAACACATGATACTAAAGTTCCTACAAAAGAAAGTATTAAGAAGTCAGCAGGATTCTTTGCTCCATAGCTTTGTCTAATTGCCATAACTGTTGTCGGTAATATTGTTACACCCGCTGTATTTAAGACTAAAAATGTAACCATCTCATCAGTTGCAACTTCTTTATCTTCTTCTTTTGATAATTCTTTCATTCTTTTAATAGCCTTTAAACCAGCCGGAGTAGCGGCAAAACCTAAACCGAATATATTCGCCGCAATATTCATAGCCACGTATTTATATGCTTCTTCATCATTTAAATTAGGCATTATTTTTCTTAAAAAAGGATTTAATAATTTGGCTAACTTATCAATAACTCCTGAATCATACAAAATCATCATAATGCCCGACCAAAAACAAGCTGAAAATACTAAAGTACAAACAAGTTCTAATGATTCACTAGGCAAAGCTAAAATTGAATTAGCCATTAAATCAAAGCGACCAGTAAAAATACCATAAAAAATGCAAATAACAATAATCCAAATCCATATTTTATTCATTACGCATTCACGACCGCAACAGAAGTTAAAGTCGTCCTCCCTACTTCAATAAGTGTTCCTTCGCTCAATTTAAAAAACATCGAAATTGTATTATTTTTAGAATTTAATTTATAAATTTTAATAGCATTTTCCGCTAATTCATTTTTTATTAATATGCCATAACTTTTATTAGAATAAAACTCATAATTTAATATGTAATTCATTCCTTTATTTAAAAATGGCACATAAGTATAATTATTAAAATATTTCTCAAATAATTGTTTATGTAAAGAAAAATCATTTCCACAATCTAATGTGACAACAATTAATTCTAAATTATCTTTACAGGCACTAGTAATTAATGTGCGACGTGCTTTTTTTGTGTAACCAGTTTTGCCTCCTATAGCATATTCATAATTTTGAAGTAATTTATGTTTATTATACCAAGTACCTTTTACTAATGATTTATAGTTCTTAGAGCTATCTATTTCTCGAAATAATTTATTACTCATCGCATAACGCATCATTAAAGCTAAATCATAACTCGTTGACAAATTTCCTTCATCAAATATATCTAAGCCGCTAGGATTATTAAAAGTTGTATTTTTCATTCCAATTACTCGAGCTTTATCATTCATCATTTCTACAAATTTGTCTACACTACCACCAACATTTTTAGCAATTGCCATTGCTGCATCATTACCACTTCGAAGTAATAATCCATAAACTAGTTCTATAATATCTACTTTCGTGCCTTTTTCTAAATAAAGTGAACTCCCAATTGCTTCATCAATTTCATCACCTATTTCCACACTTTTAAATAAGTCATTACTTTCTATAGCAATAATTGCGGTCATAATTTTAGATACACTAGCAACACTTCGCACTAAATTACAATCTTTGCTTTCAATAATTTTCCCCGAGTTTTGTTCCATAACGACATAAGAACGTGCAAAAATATTTTCATCAGCATAAACAGTTTTTGTTGGAAATAATGCACAAGAAACCATTAATAATTTTAAGAATAATTTCATTTTTTTCACCTTTAATAATTTATGATAATAAATTTATATCAATGACTTTAATTTTTCGCTATAATAAAAAAGGTTTTAAAAATATATGGTGGTGGAAAATATGAAAAACAAAAGTAATTTATATTTAAGTTTTATTAGTTCATTACTAATTCTATCTTCTTGTCAAAACGCAAATGTTAATAATAATTATACTGATGTGAATAAACATCAAGATACTATTACACCGCCTTCTACACCTCTTACCGATGAATACGCCCCAAATAACGCCTATAATAAAGCGAATACTTTCAAATATACTATCAAAGATGTGAATGATCGTAATAATTGGAAATCTCTTAAATCAATCGGCAATCAAAAAATACTTGTTGTTCCAGTACAATTAAGAGATGGACCAACTTGGACACAACAAATGCTAGAAAATCTTTATACTGTATTTTTTAGCAAGAATGGAGAAGGAACAAATTGGGAATCTGTTCATAGTTTTTTCTATAAATCAAGTTATGAACAACTCAACTTAATGGGCAGTGTATATTGTAATCCACTAAAAATAGATAGTTACACTATTTATACATTTGCCGATGCTTATAAAAATAACATTTCTAATCCTACTTATGAAGTTGCAAAACAATTTTATGATTCCGCTAGTACAGATTTACTTAAAGAATATGACCAAGATAAAGATGGCTATATTGATAGCGTTGTCTTTTGCTATTCACATAAATATAATCAAGAAGCTTACTGGGCTTGGGTTGATTATAATACTAACTTTTATAGTGATACAGTTAGGCCAACAATAAATACCCATATGTGGGTAAGTTATGACTTCATGAATGATACAAAAAATAGTTCTTATCCTAAGGGATTAGATGCCCATACATATATACATGAAACAGGCCATTTATTAGGATTAGACGACTATTATAATTACGATACAAATTGGAATGCTGCGGGTGAACTAGATATGCAATCATTTAATATCGGCGATCATAATATTTATTCTAAATTAGCACTTGGTTGGGTTAAACCTTATATCGTAAATGATACTTGTACAATAACAATACGCACATCAAGCAAATATCCAGATGCAATTATTTTTAAAGATAGAAATCTATTTATTGATGGCTTATTTGGTGAATATTTAATTTTAGAATATTACACTCCTACTATTTTAAATAGTCAGGACTCGATTTATCAATATGCTAATCGAAATAAAATGTATTCATATTCTGGCATTAGGCTATATCATGTCGATGCAAGATTAGTAAAAAACCCTAAGAAAACTTATGATTTATTTGGGAATGTTAAAACCACAAATGATGGATATACAAGAGATTTAACTGATAATGTTGCAATTGGTGCAAGCAATTCGCCGGTTACATGGAGTAATTTAGACTCAAATTATGCCTATAAATATTATTATTTGCATCTATTAGATGAAGGGCTCAATAATAAATTAAATAGCGGTTTTTTAGATAATAAAAACGTCCTTTGGAAAGAAGGTTCATCATTTATAGATGATGTATCATTAACTTCTTTTTTTGGCAACAATGGTTACTTTAACGATTGGTCTTCAGTGGGATTTAAATTTCATGTCGACTCGATAAATGGCGATTATGCTAAAATTACATTTACAAAACATCGATATTAATTGTTTTTAATAAATTTCATTAAATCTTTTTTAGTTTTAAAACTTAAAATTAATTGACGTCCATTTATTTTAGCTCTTAAATTATTACGTTTTTTAAAGTCACTTAACACATCTTCATACTTATGACTGCTTCGCATTTCATTTACTAAATATTCTGTGTCACGAACAGATAGTTTTTTCTCATAAATTATATTAACAACTTCTTCCATTTGACTTTCATTTAAAATTGCAATCGCACGAGCGTGACCATAAGTAAGTCTACCTTTTCCAACATCTTTTTGAACCTTTTTTGGTAAATTTAAAATACGAATTATGTTTGTTACTTGAGCTCTAGAAATATCTAATAAATCCGCAATAGTGGATTGTGTATAATGGAATTTTTTACATAATACACTACAGATGTTAGCTATTTCTACAACTGACTTAGTTTTGTCCATTTTATAAGAAAAAAGCATGTACAATAACATATCTTCATCCGAAAAATTTTGTATCATACATGGAACATTTTTTAATTTGAGCCTTTTTGCACATATAAAACGTGTTCTTCCAGTAATTAGTTCATACTTTCCTTCTTCTATGGTGCGAACTAATAAAGGACTAATAATACCATGATACTTAATATCTTTTATTACACTAGAAATTGCTTTTTCATCTATTTCAATGTTTTTTAAATAACGATTGTTAGAAATATTACTAACTTCAATCGTATAAACAGTATTATTTTGGGAACCATCATTAAATTTTTCAATAACATTAGTGTTAGCAAATCGTTTTAAAAGTGTCGAAAGATTACTCTTTAAAATTTGATTATCGCTCTTGTTGCTCATGTTCTAATATTTCCTTTGCTAAATTTAAATAGGCAATAGATCCCGCAGAAGTAGGACGATACATTGTAATTGGTAATCCACGTGCCGAACTTTCCGGCAGTGATATATTACGTGGGATTTGCGTAAGAAAAGTATTTTCTTTAAATAATCCACGTACTTGTGTTGATACTTCAACGCATAGTCTAGCTCTTGGATCATACATT
>CAKPAV010000144.1 GCA_934133115.1 uncultured Bacilli bacterium | reverse complement strand
TTTTTTCTGACAAAGTATAAAAAACCCCGCGGAAGTTTAAAGGTGGTGGTCAACCCCGCGGAAGTTTAAAGCACTTTAATTAATTGCTCACATCTATTTGTGGGCAATTTTTTTTACATTAAACTTGCAAAAAACATATCTAAGTGATAGTATATGCTCATGCTTTAAGCATACAATACTAAATGGGGATGTATTGGTCTCGACAGGGTATGGTCGGGTAAGGAGCGCAGTCGGATGGTCGCGTTAAAGACCAAAAAACAATATCTGGCAACAGAAATCAATTTGCTTTCGCTGCTTAATTAAAGCCTATTAGTCCCACTTATCGGGAAGCAAAGCCATCTTAATGAATTGGGTCTCTTGGTTTGTTAAAGGTGTAATTTAAAGAGAATAAGGTTTATCGATATCTATAAGGTAGGCACGAAAAACTATAGGTTACTTAAAAGCGGATTCGTTTGTTGGTCTTACTTTTAAGGAAATCAAGCAGCAAACTAAACTGTAGTGATCTTTACTGGACTTATTTTGGACGCGGTTTCGATTACCGCCATCTCCACCAAAATTAATTATAACTGATGCAACATTGTGTCAGTTTTTTTTGTGCTATAAATTTGTTTATTAATTTAAACTTAAAATAATAATTTTTTAAATCAACACATATCTATTTTTGTGTTGTTTAATTAATACTCTTATCAACATAAACTATAGTTGTTCGATAGGAGGAATTAAATTATGAACACAGATAAAATTTATGCAGAATCAATTGCAAACGAATACGCATCAAAGGACACATCAAAAGTAGTTGCGTTAAAAAAACTTGATGCAAAGGCTAAAGCACCCGCTAATATATTTGGATATACTTTTGGTATTATTGGCTCATTAGTATTAGGAGTAGGAATGTGCTTATCGATGAAAGTAATTGGAGATGGAAGTACATTAATGATGGTATTAGGTATTATCATTGGCATTATTGGTATGGCTATGGTAGGATTTAATTATCCAATATATAAGAGAATATTGGCCAAAGGCAAAGAAAAATATGCTTATGATATTGTCACATTAGCTAAAGAAATCTCTGAACAAGAAAAATAATTATTGAAAGTGAGTGGTATTATGGATAAGTTTCAAAGCAAATATTTTAATACCGCCATACTTATGGATGAGGCTTTATTATTACTTTTAGAAAAGAAAGATTACCAATGTATAACAGTAAAAGAAATATGCCAAAAAGCGGGAGTTAATCGATCTACTTTCTATCTCCATTATGAAACAATGGATGATTTATTAAAAGAAGCCATTGCAATGATTAATAAAAGATTTTATGAATCATTCGGAAGTAAAAAAGACACTTTTAAAGGCGATTGGAAAATGTCTAAAAATAAAAGTGAATTAGTACTTATAACACCAGATTATTTAAAACCATATTTGGAATTTATCAAAGAAAATAAAAAAGTATTCAAATTAATTCATGATCGCCCAGAGCTATTTGATTCAAAATCAACATTTGAAAAAATGTATCAAGAATTATTTGAACCAATTATGGATAAACTAAATGTGCCACGTGATGAACAAAAATATGCTTTAACATTTTATTCTAAAGGCATATTAGCGGTTATCATGCTTTGGCTAGCGGATGATTGCAAAGAACCAATTAATAAAATTATGAACATTATTATGAAATATACTCCCATTGGTAATGTGAAGTAGGATTAAGAAATGATTAAATCGATTAAAACCGTTGTTAGTAAGATTGTTTCTTTTTGTAAAAAATATGCCTTTTTAATATCTGTTTGTTTTGCTTTGTTCTTTTGCATCTATAATGGAGTATTGGGATTTTATAAAAACGTTATTTGGAATATAGCAATATTTTCATATTATCTATTACTTCTTACCATTAGGATGATTTTATATGTAAGAGAAAAGAAAAGTAAAACAGAAGATGAAAAAGATATAAGAAGAGATAAACAAATTTATATTTCAACATCAGTAATTATGTTTATTATGAACTTAGCGATGATTTTGCCAGCGATTTTACTTATCAATCATCAAAAAGAAGTAAATTTATCGCTTATATCTGCGATTGCAGTAGCAGCCTATACTACTTACAAAGTTACATTAGCAATAATTAAATTTTGTAAAGTTCAAAAACAACAAAATCTTATTTATAAACAAGTGAGAATGGTGAATTTATTTGATGCAGTAATGTCAATTTTAACATTACAAAACACTCTTACGATTGTATTTTCTAATGGAAATAATGGAGATATGTATACTTTATCAATAGTTACAACAATAGTGATGCTTTTAGCGGTCGCTATTATCTCTATTTATACTCTCAAGAAGAATCTTAATATTAACTTAAAAACTAGAACTGAATGATGAAAAGTTTCTAGTTTTTTTGTTTTTGATATCTCGTTAGTGTACACTAATATTGTAGGAGTAAATAATATGAACGATAATAAACGATTCTGGGATAGAAATGCTAAAAGATATCAGAAAATGCAAAGAAATAATAAAAAAGGCGAAATATTTTTTCAAAAATTAGAAAGTAGCATAACGTTTTTTTTAAATAAAGATATGAATGTTTTGGAACTCGCTATGGGGCCGGCAATGTTAACTAAGGCAATTGCTAATAATTCTAAATCTTTGACTGCGACTGATTATTCGCAAGAAATGGTTAATGAAGCCAAAAAGAAAGATTTACCGAGTAATGTTAAGCTAGAAGTATGTGATTGCACTAATATGCCCTACATTGATAAAACATTTGATGCGATTGTAATTGCTAATTGTTTACATATTATCCCTGATCCAATTAAAGCACTTAATGAAATAAGAAGAGTGCTAAAAGATGATGGACTTTTGATTGCTCCGACCTATACAAGAAATATGGGACACATTACGCCAAGAATTATTTTAATGGTGTTAGGCGGATTTAAAACTTATTCTAAGTGGACAGATAAAAAATATATAGCATTTTTGTGTGAAAATAACTGGACCATTATTCATAATGAACTCATATATGGCAATGATTTTCCAGAATGTTTTGTAGTAGCAAGAAAAAATAACAATAATAATCTAGAATAAGGAAGATAAATATAGTATTATATTTAAGCAAATCAATAAAGAAGAATAAAACAAATTACTAAAAGTGATTGGAAAGGTAAGTTTATTATGGATTTAGAAACAAATTTAAAATCTGCGATTGAAACCGCAGTTAAAAATGCCTTTGATTTAGATGATGTAAAAGACTTAATTATGATTGAAATACCACGTGATAATAGTTTTGGTGATTATTCCACTAATATCGCAATGCGTTTAGCGAAAACTCTTCATCAAAATCCAAAAGTTATTGCAGAAAAAGTAAAAGAAGAATTAGAAAAAGTATTAGATAATGTCGAATCAATTACTGTTGCTAACCCGGGATTTATTAACTTCAAAATGAAAAAATCCTCTTTAGCAAATATTATTAACAATATTCTTGAACAAAATGAAAATTATGGAAGAAATAATATTGGTAATGGCGAAAAAGTTTTAGTGGAATATGTTTCCGCTAATCCAACAGGAGATTTACATTTAGGACATGCTCGTGGTGCTGCTTGGGGAGATAGTGTTACTCGTTTAATGAATTTCTCAGGTTATGATGTTTTACGTGAATATTATGTTAATGATGCTGGACACCAAATTGATATGCTTGCGGAATCTCTTATCTCTAGATATTTTGATTGCTTTGGAAAAAACTATCCCCTTCCAGAAGATGGATACCATGGGCCAGATGTTATTAAATTAGCTCATGATTTAAAGGATACTGATGGCGATAAATGGCTTAATGCAGATGTTAATGAACGCAAAGAATATTTTAAAGATAAAGGTATTGAATTAGAATTAAATAAAATTAAACGTGACTTAGATTATTACCGCGTTGGATTTGATTCTTGGATTCATGAAAGATTCTTTTATTTAGATAATGCTAAACGTATTAGAGATGTTTTAGATAAAATGAAATCTATGGGTCTAACTTATGAGCAAGATGGCGCGTTATGGTTTAAATCTAGTGAGTATGGCGATGACAAAGATCGTGTTTTAAAGAAAAATGATGGATTATATACATATTTAACTCCGGATATTGCTAACCACGTTTATAAACTTGAAAGAGGATATAACAAATTAGTTAACTTTTGGGGCGCTGATCATCATGGCTATGTTAAACGTATGCAATGCGCTTTAGAGGCTCTTGGATATCCTAAAGATGTTTTAGAAGTAGATTTAATCCAAATGGTGCGTTTGGTTGATGATGGTGTTGAAGTAAAGATGTCTAAACGTACAGGTAACGCTGTTACAATTCGTGAATTATGTGATGATATTGGTGTAGATGCCGCTAGATACTTCTTTGTTTGCAAAGATGTTGCCACACACTTTGATTTTGATTTAGGACTTGCCCGTAAACAAACAGCCGATAATCCAGTGTTCTACGTACAATATGCTTATGCCCGTATGAATTCTATTGTTGCTTCAAGTCCAAAATTTGAGAAAGTAAATGATTACAATTTATTAAAAGAAGAAAAAGAAACCTTATTACTTAAGCACATTAATGAGTTCCCTAGTGTCGTTGCAGATGCCGCTAAAACAAGAATGCCAAATAAGATTTGTAACTATGTCCAAAAATTAGCGCAATACTTCCATAGTTACTATGGCTCTTTCCGTATTCATGATGATGCTAATATTGAATTATCTAATCAACGCTTGGGTTTAGTATTAGCAACAATGGTTACTTTAAAGAACGCTTTAAACTTAATTGGTATTGAAGCAAAAGAAAAAATGTAATAAAAATTTTTATATATAATATAAAAAGAAAAAGA
>CAKPAV010000143.1 GCA_934133115.1 uncultured Bacilli bacterium | reverse complement strand
TGGTAGCAGCGCTTCTCCTGAAGCGATAAAACAATTAAATGAAACTATATCTAAATATAAAAGTTTTTCTAGATGTGGAAATGATATTATTGATACCATCTTAACTGAAAAAAACATCCGTTTTGAAAAAGAATCAATAAAATTCACTTATTTTTTAAATGGTAAATTATTCGATAACTTCTCCACTTTAGATATAAGTTCAATCTTTGGTAATGCTTTAGATAACGCAATTGAATTCTTAATTACTTTGCCAAAAGATAAAAGATTTTTAACAATAAGATCATATGAAATTGGTAATATTGCTAAAGTATCTTTTGAAAATACATATATTGGTATTCCTTCTTTTAATAAAGATGGCCTACTTAATACCACAAAAGATAATACTATATATCATGGATTTGGTTTAAAATCCATTCGTTCCACAATTAAAAAATATAATGGTAGTATGACAATTACTATCGAAGATAATACCTTCAAATTACAACTATTATTCCCAAAACCAACTAATGAGGAGAGTAAATAATTTATGAAAATTGCTATTGTAGAAGATAATACTGATTATATTCAAACTTTAAAATCTTATATTGAACGTTATGCTAAAGAAAATGAATTAAGCATTGCTATTTCTATGTTTCAAAATGGAGAGCGTATTGTAAATGATTTCAAATCAGATTACGATATCATCTTTATGGATATTGAAATGCCAGTAATGAATGGCATTGAAGCAAGCACAAAAATTAGAGAAATAGATACAGAATGTGTGATTATTTTTATTTCCAATTACGCGCAATATGCAATTAAAGGATATTCTGTTAATGCTTTAGATTATTTAACAAAACCTTTAGATTATGATTTTTTCAAAAACACTATGACAAAAGCTATCTTAAAAATCAAATCTAAACAACACCAAACAATTTGTATACAATCTAGTAGTGAAACATATCGTATCGATATTAACGAAATAACATATATTGAAGTCTATAAACATCGTGTTACTTTCCATACAACCAAAGATAACTATGATATGCGTGGAACATTGCAAGATGTAGAAAAACAACTTCCAAATAACCAATTTGTTCGTTGTAATTCTGGCATTATTGTTAATTTAAAATATGTAACAGGCATATTAAAAGATTCACTTGTTGTATTTAATGAAGAACTTCCAATAGCAAGATCTAGAAAAAAGGACGTTCTTAATATGTTAACTAGATATATAGGATAATTAAAAAGATTAATAAAACTTGTTTCGATTATAAATTATATGTATATGCCTATAACGATATATATGTATCCTATCCCAATATAATACTTTACTAGAATACTTTACTTTTCCATAATTTGTTTCACCAAATTCTCCTTCCAATCGTTCATAGACATTATCAATAGTTAATGTATCATCAAGGATTGAAAGCGAGTCAAATTCCTTAACTATTTCTGACATCATAAATCGTCTCATAAATATTTCTGAACTACATTTGAAATATGTAAGTGAATTTAAAAAAACCTTACCCTGAATCGAACAAACTAATAAGCCATCTTTATCTATATTCTTCATAAAATATTCCTCTCTCACAATTACAAGTAATAATTCTATCAACTATTTGTACATCAAAACTTTAATATCTTTACTTATTAAATAGTATAAACTCTATATGCATCTTTTTAACTGCATTTATGAAAATACCATATTCATCAACAACTTCTTAATAACAAATGTTATAAACAAGTTTTATGAACAAAATATAATTATTCTTTAATTGCATAATATTATGAAATAATTCATAATAGTGCTAATAAAGGAGAAAGCAAAATGGCATTAATTGAACTTAATAATGTAAGCTTTAAATATAAGGGCGCTAGTTATAATGCTTTAGAAAACGTCTCTCTTTCAATTAATGAAGGACAAATAATTGGACTTCTTGGTCCAAATGGAGCGGGAAAAACCACAATTATAAAAATGCTTGTCGGATTAATAAAAAACTTTACTGGTACTCTTACTATTGATGGACATGAAATAGATGAGCATACAAAATCTCTTGTAAGTTACCTTCCAGATAAAACTTATATTGATGAAGAATTAAAAATCAAAAATGTTGTTGATATGTTTAAAGACTATTACAAAGATTTCAATATAGACAAAATGAATAATTTACTTACTAATATGCATTTATCTATGGAATCAACAATCAAAACATTATCAAAAGGTAATAAAGAAAAATTGCAACTTGCTTTAGTATTAGCCCGTGAATCGAAGATTTACATACTAGATGAACCAATTGCGGGAGTTGATCCGGCTCAAAGAGAATTTATTATAAATACAATTTTAGCAAGTTACGCTAAAAATGCAGTTGTAATTATTTCTACGCATTTAATTGAAGATATCGAGAGTATTCTAGATCGTGCAATATTTGTTAAATATGGTCATATTGTTTTAGATGATAGTGTTAATAACATTTGTGCACTTCATGATAATAAATCACTTAATGATGTGTTTAAGGAGGTATTTAGATGTTAACTTTAATTAAAAATGACTTGATAAATACCAAAAAGAAATATATCGTTGCATTTATTGTGCTTTTGTCTTTAAGTATCTTAACACCTTTAATGCTATTTGGTATTGATTATAATAATGAAACCCCACAAGAATTATCAGTTATTCTTACTATTCTTATGTCTCTAGGAACTTCGGCATTCTTTGTAATTGGTGTTTTTCTTCTTTCTATTGCCACCAAACAATTTAATAAATCAATGTTTTCTAGCCAAGGATATTTAACATTCACATTACCTTATAAAACTTGGCAAGTTGTCTTATCTAAAGTAATCACCTTTATAATTTGGGCAACTAGTTTCATTCTAATTTATTTTATTTGTTTAAATATTGTTATGCTTGAAATAAATGGAATATTAACAATTCGGGCTGGAACTGCATTTAAATTTTCTGACTTTTATCGACTTCTTTGGGAATTTATTAAAGGTCTTGCTATTGGAAAGTATTATTCATTACTTTTTGGTATTATTAATGGGAATATTGAAGTAAATACTATTGCTATGATATTCTCTATAATTAAATTAGTTTTATATATTCCTCTATATATTTGTTTAATACTCTTAACTTCTAGTATCTTTGGTAGTAGCATATCCAAAAATACTAAATCATGGGTATATACCTTAATATTAATTGCGATTGCTTATGCATTATATTTCTTTAACAATATTGTTACAATCTTAATTGCCCGCTATATTGATAGTCAAACTCTTCCGTACTTATATGATTTATTATCCGTTATTGCGATAATTGTTGGTAGTTTCTCTATATCTTTAAACTTATTAGAGAATAAATTAGAACTATAAAATATTAACAATTCAAGCATCTTTTTAAAGTCATACTGAAAAGTATGATTTTTTATAATTTGGTGAATTAAGTTTATGTGATTGCTTTATGATTTTTGCTTAATTTTATAAAAAAGTTAATAAACTACTCATTTTTGATAAAAGCACGTTAAAATATATTGCATAATTATTAATAAATGACTAATATTATAATATAAGGAGTTAATAAACTATGGAACTAAAAAGTATTACTATAAGTGGTTATAGAAATATATATAACACAACACTTAGTTTTAATGATTTAACTAGTATATTGTCATTAAATAATTATGGTAAATCAAATCTTCTTGCATCTATAGTGTTTGGTTTATCATTTGTTCAACAACATCCAAAAATAAAACAAAATATGATGGATGATGTAAAATGCATTCCTAATTTAAAAAGGATGAATAATACAGCATTTTCGTTCACACTAAATGGAGAAACAATTTTCGAAGGTGAAAAATGTCTAATATCTTATTCATTTGCTTTTAACTGGGGATCCTCAAAAAGTTCTAACCACGGAAGGATTATATATGAGCTTTTAAAAATTAAAAATAATAGTCAAATAGCAACCCAATACATGATAAGAGAAGATAATTTTGCCTTCTATAAACCATCAAAAATGGGAAGATGCACTTCTAATATTTCAATTGAAAGCAATGAATTAGTTATCAATAAACTATTTGCATTTGATAATTTGTTTTATAATTCATTATTAAAAGAAATTCAAAATGTTAATGTATATATTGATCGACATTTTGATACAAATTTAGGATATGGCATCACATTTATGAGCGAACAAGAATTAACTGATTTAACGCTCAATCCAGAAATAAACATCCCAAAGACACTTTATAGAATCAAGAAAAACCATAAAGATAAATTTGCTTTACTTGTGAATGTTTTTACATCACTTTTTCCATCCATAAAAGATTTATGTGTGTATGAAACTAGTGCATTAGTCGCACCACAAATGCAAACACAACCTGATAACCTATTCCAAAGTTTTAGTGATAAATATTATTTACTATTTGTTGAGGACAGAAACATTAATACGCCAATTAATTTTTTAGCAATGTCAGATGGTGCTAAAAGAATATTATTATTATTAACATTCGTTGTTTTAGCTGAGCTTAATAATTATGATTTAATTTGTATTGAAGAACCTGAGAACTCAATACATCCAGGATTACTAAGAAAATTCTTATATACCATTTCCGAATTAGCTGGAAATACTAAATTACTATTTTCTAGTCATTCGCCATATTTAATTAATTATATGCAACCAGAAAATATTTATTTAGGCTTACCAAATCAAAATGGTGTAGCAACATTTAAAAAATTAAAAACAAATACAAATGCCATAAAACGCTTAATAAAAAATATACAAAGCAGTAATATGCAATTAGGAGATTATCTATTCGATTTGATGAGCAGTTCTGATGATGATGATATCATTGAGCTTAGTTCTTATGTCGAATAAGAAA
>CAKPAV010000142.1 GCA_934133115.1 uncultured Bacilli bacterium | reverse complement strand
TGTTGGAGAAAATCATGTCACATTAACTCCACGATTATATGAAGAAATGGAAATTATCGATGATAGTTGGTTTGATAACAATGAATTTTTAGCAATTGTCATGGATACAGGTGATACAAAAAGAATCAGTGATAAACACTATGCCAAAGCAAAGTTTATTATCAAAATGGATCATCACCCTAATGTTGAACCATATGGAAATATTAATATTGTTAACGATGAATTGGCATCTTGTGCCGAATTAATGGCGAATATGCTATATTATTTTGATAAAACTATGAGTAAAGAAGCCGCTCATTACTTATATTCTGGTATTGTTGGTGATTCTGGTAGATTCTTATATAATACTACTTCTCCTCATACATTTGAAATATCAAAGCTATTGCTTGAAACAGGGTTTAATTTATCAAAAGATGTTTATCAAAAAATGTATACCAAAAATATCGATGATTTAAAAGTAACTGCTTATGTTTTAGGTAATTTCAAAGTAACTAAAGGCGGAGTTGCTTATTATATTTTACCAATTGAAGTGCAAAATGAACTAAAAATCACTGTTGAGCGCGGAAAAGAAAATATCAATTTGTTCTCAAATATTGATGGTATAAATGCTTGGTTCTGTGTAACTCAAGATGTTAATAAAGGTGATTGGCGTGTCTCAATTAGGTCAAAAGAAAAGCCAATTAATGCGGTTGCCGCAATGTTTAAAGGCGGAGGCCACGAACAAGCATCTGGAGCTAGATTAAAAGATTTATCCGAATTAGATTCTTTAATTGAAGAATTAGATAAATTATTTATTAAGTAATTTAATAAAAAAAGTAGCAAATTGCTACTTTTTTTTGTTTTTTATGTAGTCTTTATAGGACATATTCATATCATATCCTGAACTATAATGATGACCAATTTGCTTGCTTTTTGGTGGCAATTTCATATAGTCACCATAAGATAAAGTTAAAAATTTATCATATTCTTTAGGTACTTTACAAATCAAATCCTCGAATGGCCAATCAATAACTTCATCTAATAATTCTTTCGGATAAATATTCTTTTTATTACGATAGTCACCACATTGAATATTAGCCACCAATTTTGCTTTCTTAAAAGGTATACTTTTTAAAATCTTTTCATATGCTTTTTTCGACCAGTTATTAATTCTAAATAAGAAGAACGGCAAAACAATAATATCAATTAAGATATCAGTTAAGAAAAATTTAAGTCTTGGTTTACGAAATAAAACAACTGGCCAACCTAAAAACCAAATAAGTGCTTGCAAATATATTTTTATATGTAACCAATATTTATTAGCATTATGTTTAGATATTCCATCAAGAGGAAAAATATCTAAATATACACCATGATTCATGTCGACATGTTTATATACTGTTTCAATAAACGTTGTGTTAGAATCACGTAACTTAGAAAAAACATAAGGAAAATTTTTATCTGTTTTATATGATTGAAAAAAAGTATCTCCGGTAAATTCTTTTGCCGCTAGTTCACAAAACTTATCATAGTCTTCTCTTGGCATAGCCACATCAATATCATCATCCCAAGGTATAAATCCTTTATGTCTAATTGCGCCAAGAAGTGTTCCTGCCATTAAAAAATATTTTAAGTTATGTTTGTTGCAAAAATCAATGTATTGCTTTAATAAATCCCTCTCTTTTTGTTGTAATTCGTTCATATTTTCAACTCCAAGTAAGAGTATAACACAATCTGTTAAGCATTTGTTAATTATTTATGAAAGAAATTATTTTTGTCTATTTTGAAAACTTTAAATATTTATAATATTTATAATCGTATTTTCATTGATAAAATATGCTAAATTAGTTAAAATTATCGTTGAAGGTGAAAAGTATGAGTTATGTCCCACTGCATGTATATAGTGAATATAGTTTTTTAAAGTCCGGTCTTACTTTAGATAAATACTTTTCATTTGCTAAAAAGCATAATTTTAAGTGTTTAGGAATATGCGATTATCAAGTTATGTTTGGTTTTCCAATCTTTTTTGAAAAATGCAACGAATTAGGAATTAAGCCAATACTTGGTATGGATGTTAAACTAGGACGCTTCTTACTTTCTATATTTATTAAAAATGAGGAAGGGTATCTTAATCTAATTAAAATTTCTAATGCTATTCAAAATAATACATTCTCTTATAACGATATAACTTCTAACCAAAGTGGACTTATTTTTGTGCTTAGCGTCAATACTAATAATATTTTAGAAATCAAGCCATCTATTGAACGTTTAAGTAAAGATCTAACTAATTTCTATATTGGCCTAGAGATATATAATCCTAGTGAATTAGAAACCATAAAAATTAATTTAAATGATATAAACGTTAAAATTATTATTTATCCTTTTATTCGCTATTTAAAAAAAGAAGATGCTATTGTACTTGATATTGTTGACGCTATTAAAAATAGTTCTACGCTTAACTATCAAACAAAAACTGGTGTTAATTATTTACACACATTTGAAGAAATTAATGAGATTTATAAAGATTTAAATATCATCTGTTATGAAGAATTTATTAACCAATTTGATTTTAATTTAAAAAAGAATCGCGGGGTTATGCTTCAATTATTTGGTGAATTAGAAGCTAAAGAAACTATCAAAGAAAAATGTTTAGAAGGTTTAAAACGTAAGAATAAAACTAACGATAAATATTTATCACGTCTAGAATACGAATTAAGTGTTATTGACAAAATGGGTTTTAATAACTATTTTCTTATTGTTTCTGATTATGTTAACTATGCTAAAACTCATGATATATTAGTGGGTCCTGGAAGAGGATCTGCTGCGGGATCTCTTGTAAGTTATGCTTTGGATATCACTACTCCTGATCCAATTGAATACGACTTATATTTTGAAAGATTTTTAAATCCAAGCCGTAACACTATGCCTGATATTGATATCGACTTTGAAGATATTAAAAGAGAAGATGTCATTAGTTATCTAAAAGAAAAATATGGAAAAAATCGTGTTGCTAATATTGTAACATTCCAAACTATTGCTGCTAAACAAGCATTAAGAGATATTGGAAGAGTTTTTAATATTGATAATTTTGATATTAATTATTTAAGTAAAGCCTTAGGCCCTTTCCCAATTTCTTTTAAAAATGCTTACAAACAAAATCAAGCATTCCGAGATTTAATTGATAAAGAACCTTATTATTTAAAAGTAGTCCGTTTAGCTAGTAAAATAGAAGGTTTAATTCGTCAATCTAGTTTACACGCGGCTGGCGTAGTTTTAAATAACACTTCTATTGAAAATTCTTTACCAGTTTTAAAAGATGAAAACGGAAATATTGTTACCCAATATGAAATGACTTATCTTGAACAACAAGGTTTCTTAAAAATGGATATTTTAGCTTTAAGAAATCTTACGATTATTAAAGATATTTGTAATTTAAAAACGGTAAATATCAATCCTTACAATATTCCAATTAATGATAAAGAGGCAATTGATGTTATTAAAAAAAACTTAACTATGGGACTATTCCAACTTGAATCTGCGGGTATGCGTCGATCAATTGAAATATTGAAACCATCAAGTTTTGATGATGTTGCAGCATTGATTGCTTTATTTAGACCAGGACCTATGGATAATATTCCTTTATACGCCAATCGTAAAAACGGATTAGAAAAAGTAAGTTATATTGATGATAAAGTTAAAGCAATATTGTCTTCAACTTATGGCATTATCGTTTATCAAGAACAAATTATGAAACTTGCTACTTCTGTTGCAGGTCTTTCTTTAGCGGAAGCGGATAGTTTCCGTAAATCAATATCAAAGAAAGACTTTTCTAAAATGGAAAGTCTTAAACAAACATTTATCAATGGCGCAATTAAAAATGGATATACATTAGATAGTGCTAATAAAATTTACGAAACTATTGAAAAATTTGCTTCATATGGATTTAATAAAGCTCACTCAATTTCTTATGCTTATATTTGTGTAGAAATGGCTTATTTAAAGGCACACTTCCCGCTTGAATTTTACGCCACAATATTAGAGCATGAATCAGGATTTGCAAGCGAAAAAATGTATCAATATTTAAAAGAAATTAAATCGCAAAATATTGCTTTGCTTGCCCCTAATATTAATGAATCCGGGGAAACTTTTAGGCCGTTTAATGGCAAATTGCTATTTCCATTAACCGCTATTAAAGGATTACAAAGTCGTATTGTTGATCAAATTTTATTAGAAAGAACTACTAATGGCAAATTTACTTCCTTATTTGATTTTGTGTCGCGATTATATAAATATGAAGTCAAAGAAGCTACTATTATGGCCTTAATTGACGCTGGTGCTTTTGATGAATTTAATAGTCGTGCGACCTTAAGAGCGTCAATTGCAAATGCCATAAATCAAGCAACATTTAATAATTCATTAGATGTTAGTCTTCTTACTAGTGGTGATTTTGGCTTACATTTTGATTATATTAAAAAAGATGATGACAAAATGTTTAATCTAGAGCGGGAATATGAAGTATTAGGATTAATGATTTCTGATTCTCCTTTAAAATATCAGCAAGATAAGCTTTTAAAATATCATGCCGTTAGTGTTAAAAAAGCCAAATCATTAAGGAGTGCTTGTTCAATTGGTTTAATTCTAATAAGAAGTAAAATTATCAAAACCAAAAAAGGCGAACAAATGGCATACTTATCCACTACTGATGGTGAAGATGATTTAGAAGTAACATTATTTCCAAATGAATTTTCTAAATATTGGAATATGTTAAAAACTAATAATGTTATTATTATTATTAAAGGCTATTTTGACCGCAAAAAAGAAGATTCTTTTATTGCTTCAGAAATTATGAAATTGGAGGATTAATTTATATGAAGAAAATGATTATTATTGA
>CAKPAV010000141.1 GCA_934133115.1 uncultured Bacilli bacterium | reverse complement strand
CTTCTCTAGATAGTCCCTTTTCATTTTCTAAAGATTCAAGTCCTTCTAAAAATACTTTTGCATTAATCATAAATAATACTTTTCCCTTCTGTTTCTAAAATTTAATTGCTAATCTTGCTCGATCAACATTTTCACGATTAATTATAATTGTTTTTGTTCTTGTTTTAATTCTAATAGTTAGCGATATCTCATTTTCGTTAACATTAATAATTGTACCTTCAAAACTATTTTCCCCTTCGATAGGATTAATCAAATGAAGATTGACATACTTGTTAACGTATTTTTCAATTTCTGATAACTTGATTGGATGTTCCGCTCCAGCAGAAGCAACATCAAGCATGTAGTTATCATCTTTAATGATATCAGCCTCATCAAGCAATAAAGAAATTTTTTCTGAAACATTAACAATTTCGTCTAAACTAATGTTAGTTTCATCAGTTTTTTCTACTAAAATTCTAAGTATCATATCTTTACCTTCTTTTTGATAGGTAATTTCATAGATACTGATGCCTTGTTCATCTAAACTAGACTTAATTAAATTAGTAACTTCTTCTAATACTGTCATTTTTTCCTCCTAACAAATCAAAGAGTGGGGAGGCCCCCACTCTGAGAAAACATCTTTGACCACGAATGATCATACCTACTCTCGTAAGCACATTGTTATTATATTAATAATAAAGTCAAATTGCAAGAATTTTTTTATTGTGTTTAATACTTTGGCGCTTAAGCATTAAAAAAACCGATATAATCGGCTTAATATTCAAATGGTGCCTCCTGCCAGAATCGAACTAGCAATAGATCCTTACCATGGATCCGTTATACCACTTAACTAAGGAGGCTTTACTTCATTAAGTGTAGTTATAATGTGTGCTTTTGTCAACACTTTAATTGTTTTTTTCTAGCCTATTTCATCAAAAACTTCTTCTACTTTAAGAATTAATTCGTTTAAATTATTAATTTTTACGGAATCATCATTAATCTTACCAAATCCATAAGCGGCATGAATAAACTTAACATGCGCTTTTTCAGATTCGATTTTATCTTTTAATGTATCGCCCACATAAATTACTTCATCTATGTTTTCTTTTTTCTTAAGATATAAAATGTTTTGCCATTTAGCTAATCCTAAGTCTCCCGCACAAATATGGCCCTTAAAATATTTTTCTTTATTACAAGTCGAAAGATAATTTTCAACATATCCTTTATCTGAATTAGAAACAATATATAAATCATATTTAGCACTTAAAACTGATAAAACCTTGTCTTCATTTTCATAAATTATTCCCGGGTGTTTTGATAAATAATTAATCTCTTCTTTTACCAACAAATGAAAAATTTCTAATCCATCTTTTAAATTTTTATCATTAAATAATAATCGGCAAGTTTCTTCTGGAGTTAATCCCATAATTGATTTTACTGTTTCTAAATTAAATCTATATGCATAGTGATATTTTTCCATCGTTAAATTCCAACTTATTGTTATTTGACTTAGAGCATCCCATAAGGTTCCATCTAAATCAAAGAAAATTGCTTTTTTCATATTAATCACCTAAAAAATTATAATTTATTATAAATTAATTAGCAATTTATTTAATAATTTTTATTCAAAAAAGCAATTTTTATCGCTTGTTCCACTAATCTGATATTATCCTCTGATAAGGTGATTTTGCCATTTTCTCTTCCATTCATTCTAGCAATGCGTCTTTTAGAAATCGATCTAATTGCATCTAGTTTTAAATATGAATGAGTATCTGAATCATCTTCGTTTAATTCTGGAATGACTCCAATATCAAAAGTTAGATTACTCCCAACTGCATCGCGACTTGATAAAGGTATAACAACAATATTACCTAAATCAACTGCCCATACTAAAGCATAATGTCCTTTAGTATTAAAATCACTTAATTCTGTGCCAACATTAATTCCGAATTCCACCCATACAATATCGCCACGTTGAATGTTATCTGGTTGAGTATTATAACCAGTTTTATTTATAGAATCTTTAAAATATGTTGTTTTTTTATCAAGCCATGCGATAAATTCTCCCGCAATTTCAGAATCAACTGATGATAGTTTTTTATATATATTGTTAAATGCAGTTTTTGCATCTTTTTGTTTGGATTTGTCTAAAGAAAAACGCACTATTAATCACCACTATTAATATATGCGTTATTTTAATTTCTTCTCTAATTTAGTTTGATTCCATATAAATCATAACTAAAAGCATTAGTTATTTTAACTTTAATTTTTTGTCCTATTTTCAAAGGTTCATCCGATGTAATTATAATTTTACCATCAACATCATCAGGAGCATTCCAGCCAGATCTAAATTCATATTCGCCATTTTTTAAAGTCTTAGCAACTACTAATCCTTCCATAATTTCACCAATTCTTTTTTTGTTTAAATCATAGGAAATCTTTTGTTGAATTCGCATTAAACGATTTAATCGAGACCTTTTTACATTTTCATCTACTTGATTATCCATTGTATCCGCAATAGTATCTTCTTCTCTTGAATAGGTAAAAGCACCAAGATGATCAAATTTAACATCTTGAATAAAGTCTAATAATTCTTGAAAATCTTCTTCTGTTTCACCGGGAAATCCGACAATAACAGTTGTTCTTAATGTTGGATTATGGATAATTTCACGCGTTCTTTTGAATAAATCATATAAAAAGTCTTTATCACCACGACGATTCATTGCTTTTAAAATACGTGATGAAGCATGTTGAATAGGTAAATCAAAATACGGAGTTAATCTTGGTTCATCATTCATTAAATGGAGTAATTCATCACTTACTTCATTTGGATATAAATAAAGCATTCTAATATATTCTAGTTCTTTTATTTTTAATAATTCTTTTAACAAACTAACAATGGTTGTTCCATCTTTAAAATCAGAGCCATATCTCGTTGTATCCTGCGATATTACAACAAGTTCTTTCGCACCATTTTTTGCTAACATTTTAGCTTCGCTAATTAAATCATTTAATGGAAAAGAACGAAATCCACCACGAATAAGCGGAATTGCGCAATAAGTACAACAATTGTTACAACCTTCAGATATTTTTAAATAGGCCGTAAAACTTGGTGTTGAAATAACTCGACGCATTGGACATAATCCTTCTTTTAAAGAATCATCATTAAATAGAGCATTTATACGGGCATTTATAGTTGGATAGTCTTTGATTGATACAAACAAATCAACTTCTGGAATTTGTTCTTTTAATTCTTGCTCATATCTTTGAACCAAGCATCCCACTACAATCAACTTTTTATGGTATTGAGCCATTTCTAAAATTGTATTAATCGCTTCTTGCTTAGCATCTTCAATAAATCCACATGTATTAACAATTATTCCATCTGCTTGAGAAGGATCAGTAACAATCTCATAATTACCTTCTTTTAACATACCAAGAATCATCTCAGAATCTACTAAGTTTTTAGCACATCCTAAAGATACCATTCCTATTTTTATCATAAAATCACCTAATTTCAACTAATTTTATACTAAATAATTTCTAACTTCAACTCCCTTAATTAAAAGAAAGTGCTTAAATTATTCATGTTTTTTAACTCATAGTCTGCATATATTTTGTCATATTTATTCATAATCCATTGATCTTGAATAAAAATTGTTTTAAATTTTCCTTTTTTAGCGGCTTTTAATCCATTAATTGAGTCTTCCACAACTACAATATCTTTTGGCTCTACATTCATATAACTTTGGGCTTTTAAAAATATATCTGGGTTCGGTTTACCTTTTTCGACCATATCATTAGTAACAATGACATCAAAATATGGATATAAATTAGTATAAGCAAAGTATTTATCTAGCAGTTTTTTAGAAGTTGATGTCGCTAAAGCGATGGGAATATTATGTTCTTTTAAATACTTCAAAGTTTCAAGAACATATTTTTTTAAAGGCAAAGATTTATGTCTTTTTATGTATTCAATAGTTTGTACTTTACGATAATTAGACATTTGTTCATATAAAGAATAATTACCTACTAAATTATAAAAATAACTAATAGCTTCTTTTTTTCCTAATCCTAAAGAAGCAGTAATGTCTTTTTTGGATAAATGATATCCTAATTCTTTACTAAGTTTCAACTTATAATATACATTTAATCTTTCTGTATCTAGAATAACACCATCTAAATCAAATATTACAGCCTTAAACATAATGCATCACCAACTATAAATATTTTATATATAATATTTATAAATAGCAATTTTTTCTTGTACTAAGGTTAAAATATTATTATAATATAGCCGTTGTTTACAAATTTACTAGAGGTGAACTATATGAAAATTAGAAATATTGCTATTATTGCCCACGTTGACCACGGCAAAACCACATTAGTAGACCAATTACTTCGTTGTTCTGGAACATTTAGAAGTAATGAGGATGTTGCGGATCGTGCAATGGATAGTAATGACATTGAAAGAGAGCGTGGAATTACAATTTTAGCTAAAACCACAGCAATTAATTATAAAGATTATCGTATTAATATTCTTGATACACCAGGCCACGCTGACTTCGGCGGCGAAGTTGAAAGAATCATGCATATGGTCGATGGCTGTCTATTATTAGTCGATGCCTTCGAAGGTACTATGCCTCAAACTCGATTTGTTTTAAAGAAAGCATTAGACGCTGGTGTAAAGCCTATTGTTGTTGTTAATAAAGTTGACCGACCAAACGCTGATCCAAAACGTGTTGTTGATGAAGTATTAGAACTATTCATTGAATTAGGTGCAAGTGAAGACTTATTAAACTTCAAAGTTGTTTATGCTTCTGCTTTAAAATGTACATCTTCTTACTATCCTGAACCAAGTGACCAAAAGCCTGGTATGGATCCTATATTTGATACTATTATTGAAGAAATACCCGAGCCTAATGCTGATGAAGATGGTACATTCCAATTTCAACCCGCAT
>CAKPAV010000140.1 GCA_934133115.1 uncultured Bacilli bacterium | reverse complement strand
CATATAATAAAAAAGCGCTTACATGAATATGTGAAGCGTATTTTTAGGGGTGTAGTTCGTATTTTAATGATTTTTATTAGGAAATAATAATGTTAATCTAAAGACATTATCTTCAGTAGTAATATGCATTTCGCCATCATATTTTTCCGTAATCAAGCGAATGGATTTTAAACCAAAGCCGTGATCCAATTTGTTTTCTTTAAGAGTAACAGGTAATCCATTTTTAAAGTCGATTTTACCTTCATAATAATTATCCGTCATTATAGAAACAAAGCCTGGAAAAGATTGGACATGTAAACCAATACATCTTCTTTCAACATCGGATATTTGACTAACTGCTTCAATTGCATTATCTAAAATATTGCCAAATAAAGCATATAAATCACCCTCGCTAAATTCTGTTAAGCCTGAAGCATCAACCATACAAGATAAGTTGATTTTATTTTTGTTACAAACTAATGATTTTTCAGTAAGAACAATATTTAATACTTCATTACCAGTTTTAACACTAGAATCATAAATGTTAATAGCATCTTTCATTTCTGATACGGTTTTTTCATCTAATCCGCCTTGACGCGCATATTTACCAATTTGATGTTTTAAGTCATGACATTTGATATTGATTAGCTCAATATTATCTTTTTGAATTTCGTATTGAAGTTGAGATTGTCTAATTGCTTCTTTCGTATGCGCTAATTCAATATCCATTTTATTTTCTTTAATTAATGAAAACTGAATGTAAAGAACTAATATGCAGCATAAAATATTGAAAGCATTTAATAATACTAGAGATGATTTTTCATTTTTGGAATAAACCGCAACAGAATTTAAAATAATATTAGTTAAAAATGCTCCAGCACAAAATAGCAATACTTTATTTGAGCGAATAGTTAAATTATTATTTTTATCATTATTTCGGTGATTGGTAATCCAAGTAATACCATAAGTCATAACAAATACTGATAAATAAATTAAACAGACAATTAATGTTCCAGTATCAAATTTTGAAAAATCCAAAGGAGATTTAGTATACATGTTAGAAAAATCAAAAAAGCCAATTGCATTTGTAATTAAATTTATAATTGAGTAAGTTAAATGTTGGATTGTATATCCGGATATTGTAACAAATAAGCAACTTTCAAAATTCATTTTAAAAGAAAGAAATATTGCTAAAAACGAACAAGCAAATAATAAGAAGAACATAATTGATATATACCACCATGTATACCCAACTTTATCAGGAATTGGAAATATATAAGCAATGAGTAGGCAAAATAACGATGAACTAATTAACCTAACCCAGAAATATTTTCTTTTTGGTAAATGGTAAGAAAAAAGTAGTTCTGCCACTATTATCTCAAACATAAATAATACTTTATAATAAATAAGCATTTAAATTTCTCCTATATATGCAGTTAATTCTTGCATAAATGATTTCTTTCTTGAAGAAGCAATACGAATTTTTTCATTATTGATTAATAAAAAGCCATCATCAATTCCCTTAACAAAAGCTAAATTAACTAAATAACATTGATTACAAAATGCAAAATGATGCTTTTTTAAATTAGTATAAAGTGATTTTAATGTTCCTGAACCTTTTATTTCTTCGTTTACCAAATGATATATTATTGTATGATTACGAATTTCAATATAAATCAGTTGATTAATGTTAATAAAATATTTTTTGTCTTTAGTGGAAATTATTAATTCATAGTTATTTAATGAAGATAAATGCGATAACGCGCGTTTAAGTTTTAAAGAAAAATTATAGTAAGAGATTGGCTTTACAATAAAATCAAAAGCTTTTACTTCATAGCCATCAACTGCAAATTGACTTAAATTTGTAACAAATACCACTAATACAGTGTCATCAATTTCTCTTAATTTTTTTACACATTCCATTCCGTTCATTCCTGGCAAATTAATATCCATTAAAACAACGGAGTATTCTTTTTTATAGTTTTTTAAGAATGTTTCCGCATTATTAAAAATGGCAAAGGAAAACGACTCGTTATAATCCTTACCAAACTTAGCAAAATAGGAAACGAGTTGGTTTGACATAGCTTCTTCATCTTCAATAATAGCAATATTCCACATAAAAAACTCCAATAGTCATAACCAAATTCATACTAACACTTAAAATTCATAAGTCAAACATATTTTTATAGACTTTTTTAAGTTTCCTTTGTTATATTTTATAATAAAATATAATTTTTTTTGAAATAATTTGGCTCTTTAAAATCTGCGGTGGATTAAATATTTATTAAGTCCACTATAAATTCGATAGATTTTTAGATTTATGTGAAAAGACCTCTTATAATTTAGGTGTTCAAATCTAAGAAAGAGGTCTTTTTATATGGATTTTAACACAATATTTATAAAATTTGGTCTTGAAAGTTCAAATTCAAATTATTAGATATTGTTCAAAATGGAGATGATTTTGTTCTATTATTTGCTTACGCTTTCTTCGATAGAACTACTTGGTGTGCTTGTTGAAGTAGAACTATTTGAAGTTTCACTATTATCATCAGGTTCAACTGGTTCAACAGGCGTTGTTGGATCTGGGGTTACATTTATAGATGATATTAATTCAAAAAACTCCTTTAATTCATCGCCTAAATCAAATGTGCCATCCATTCCTTCTACTTCATAATTATATTGTTTATTTGTTAAGCTCTCTTCTAATGTTTTTACGTATGGCGATAAAACAGAATTTGTAGGATCTAGAGCTACAAAAATCATTTTCATTTCTTCTTTGCACCAAGAAAATGCACCAACGCCTGGTGAATTTATATTTCTAAATGTCGAACTCAAGTTAGTAAATGACATCATAAAAGCAAATGTAACCACTACTGATTGAGCCAAACCCATTAAAGCGCCTAATAATGATAGTTTAACTTTACGTACTTTTTCCGGAATTATTAAACGAATAATTAAGAAATATAGAATTCCTGAAATAATCCAAGATACAAATTGGATGATGATTACTAAAAACAACCACGCAATAGATTTACTAATTGAATTAACAAAAGCATCCATATAAGCATCGTTTAAGAATTTATCTGGTATTGTTGCTCCTTGTTCTTGCGCATATTTAACAGAATATTGAATTAATTCAGCAATTGATGTAGCGGAATAATCTCCAACTTTAAATGTAATGTGAAGCTGTGATAAAAGTGTATTAGAAACATAATTGGCAAATGTATCTAATAAAGCAAACCACGATATTGCTAACAAAGCCATAACAAACAAAAAGCGGAATGTCCCACGCCAAAATCCTTTAGCGTAACCTATCGAGGTGGAAATAAGTAAAAATAAGAAAATAATGATATCCAAGAAATAAGGAAAAGATAATATAACCTCTAATATAGTAGTAATAACTGATAATGTCATAATATCATCTCCTCGTAATGCTTATTCATATACTAAATAATAACACATTATTAATATTTGTGCATTTTTTTTGTTTATAAATATAATCTTTTATATTTAATAATAAAATCCAAAAATTAGTAAATAATAAATAGAGGATAAAGTTTTGGAAAAAACTATAATTATTATCGATTTAAAGGCGTTTTATGCTTCTGTTGAGTGCATAGATCGTAGTCTTAACCCTTTTATTACTCCACTTGTTGTAGTAGATAAATCTCGTGGACCTGGCACTATTATATTATCGGTAACACCTTTTTTAAAAGATCAAGGTATTCCATCTAGACTAAGATTATACGAATTACCTATTGGCCAATATGTATATGCTAAACCTCGCATGAAAAGGTATATTGAAGTAAACGCTAATATTATCAATTTAGTTTTAAAATACATTAATTATGACGATATTCATATTTATTCTATCGATGAATTTTTTATTAATGCTGGTCCATATCTAAAATTATATAAAACTGATGGTATTGGATTAGCTAAATTATTGTTAGATGAAATTTATACTCATTTTTCATTAACTGCCTGTGCTGGTGTTGGTCCTAATATGTTTCTTGCAAAATGCGCTCTTGATTTAGAAGCTAAGAAAAATAAAACTAATATCGCCAAATGGGATGAAAGTGATATTGACACTAAACTTCATAAAATAAAACCATTAAGTAAGATGTGGGGAATATCTACTCATTTAGAAAAAAGATTAAATAATTTAGGACTTTTTAGTGTCGGTGATATAGCTCATTGCCCTCTTAATGTTTTACAAGATAAATTAGGGGTAATTGGTGAAGAATTATATTATCTATCACATGGTATCGATTTAGCGGATATACGCGAAAAATATAAGCCACAAAACAATTCATTAACCATAGGTCAAATGTTAGATCGAGACTATTTTAAAAGTGATTTAGAAATTTTAATAAGAGAAATGGTTGATGAACTATGCACAAGGTTAAGATATAAAAGACAATTTACTCGCGTTATAAAATTTTATCTTAAGTATTCAAAAAGCGTTAATTTAAAACCAATAAGCAAACAATGCACACTTGATTATGGAAGTGATGATGAAGAAGTAATATTTAATGCTTGTAGTAATCTTATTTCATTAGTAAAAGATGATACACCAATTAGAAAAATATCTATAAGTTTGTCTAACTTATATAGTCCTACTTATGAGCAATTAAATTTATTAGAAAACCAAGATATAAAAACTAAAAACAAGCAACTTGCGTTAGCTATAGATAAGATTAAAGCAAAATATGGAAAAGATGCCATATCTCGCTTGGATGCATTATCCACTTCTTCTACAATCAAAAAAAGGAATAACTTAATAGGAGGTCATCATAAATGAAAGACCGCGGTATGAAAAAATGGGTTCCGTTCAACGCTCTTGTTGAACAAAAAGGTGAAATCCATAAGAGTATTAAGCACCTAGATGATAGAGAGATTATTCTTAGCGAAGATCAAGAATTCGACATAAATCGCGCTTTAAAAGAAAATTTTAATAAAAAGGTAAAAATTGGTTATATCTTAAATAATAAGATTACTATTGTTACTGGAATCTTAAAAAAGCCCGATATAATCAA
>CAKPAV010000139.1 GCA_934133115.1 uncultured Bacilli bacterium | reverse complement strand
ATACTTTTTTATAATATGTCTATAGGCAGAAAAGAGCTTTTTATAAAAAAGTGTAACATATGATTGATTTCTCTAGATACTTTTTAAGTCTTTTTTTTATAAAAATATTGACAAATAAGTATTTATTGTGGTATATTTATGTCGACCGAAAGGTGTTTTTATTTTAATCAAATATTGGGAGGATTTTGATATGATAGAATATTTTAAAGGTGTAAAAAAAGAAATATCTAGAATTAGATGGACAAGTAAAAAAGAACTTGTTAAATACTCTGTATCAACAATTGCATTTATGGTCTTTTTTGGAGTATTTTTCTATGCTATTGATCTACTAGTAGCATTACTAAGGAGTAAGATATAATGAAAAAAGAGTGGTATGTAGTAAATACTGTAAGTGGTTACGAGTATAAAGTAAAAGAAAAACTAGAAATGAGAATTAACTCTATGGATTTACATGAAAATATATTCAGAGTTATTGTTCCAGAACAAAAAGAAATAGAATATAAAAATGGAGTTAAGAAAGAAAAAGTTAAAAAGATGTTTCCAGGATATGTACTAGTTGAAATGGTTATGTCTGATGAAGCATGGTATATTGTCAGAAACACTGCGGGTGTTACTGGATTTATAGGATCTTCTGGTAAGGGTGCTAAACCTATTCCATTACTTCCTCAAGAAGTTGATAAAATACTTAATAGTATGGGTATGAGTAGAGTAGATGTTAGTAAAGACCTTAAAGAAGGCGCTAAAGTTAAGATTATTGCAGGTCCATTTAAAGATATGACCGCTAGAATAGATACTATTGATTTAAAAGAACAAAAGTTAAATGTTTTAGTAGATTTATTTGGACAAGAGACTTCTGTTGAAGTTGATATGCAAGAAGTTGAGACTATATAATTAGAATAAAAACACTATATAGTAGAAAAAAATAGCAATTTAGATAAAAAATAGTTGAAAACTTTAAAAAAGTGTGCTATCATTACTTCTGCGAGGCATATTATTATGTTAGTAAGTGGAAGGCGGACGCTGATAGGACCACACGCGAAAATAAAATTTAATAGGAGGTGTTTTTCGTGGCTAAAGAAGTTACTAAGAAAATAACATTACAAATTCCAGCAGGAAAAGCAACACCAGCTCCTCCAGTAGGAACTGTACTTGGACCTGCGGGTATCAATCTACAAGAGTTTTGTACTAAATTCAATGATTCAACTAGAGATAAAATGGGAGATATCGTTCCAGTAGTTATTACAATTTATGATGATAGAAGTTTTGATTTTGTACTTAAGACTCCACCTGCTGCTTTCTTATTAAAGAAGGTTGCTGGTATTAAATCTGGCTCTAGTAAGGGCGAGGTAGTTGCAACTATATCTAAGGATCAACTTAGACAAATTGCAGAAACTAAATTACCTGATTTAAATGCTTATACAGTAGAAGAAGCTATGAAGATAGTTGAAGGTACTGCTAGAAACATGGGAATCAAAATCGCAGAATAATAAAAATAATTAATATGTCATATAGGTTTATACCTATGTGGAAGGATGCATATTAGTCCGCAAATACCACATAAGGAGGGAAGAAAAATGAAAAGAAGTAAGAGATATGTTGCTAACTTAGAAAAACTTGATAAGAATAAAGCATATTCAGTAGAAGAGGCTGTTAAATTAGTTAAAGAAACTTCTAATTCTAAGTTTGATGGTACTGTAGAAGTAGCTATGAACTTAAACTTAGATACTAAAAAGAACGATCAACAATTAAGAGGGGCAGTTGTTCTACCAAATGGTACTGGTAAAAGTAAGAGAATTTTAGTTCTTGCTAAGGGTGACCAAGCTAAAGCTGCTAAAGAAGCTGGAGCTGACTTTGTAGGAGATGTTGATATGATTCAAAAAATCGAAAAAGAATCTTGGTTCGACTATGATGTAATCATTGCTACTCCTGAAATGATGCCACTTTTAGGTAAAATCGGTAAATTACTTGGACCTAAAGGTTTAATGCCAAACCCTAAGACTGGTACTGTTACTACTGATACTGCTAAAGCAATTGAAGAAACTAAAAAAGGTAAGGTTAACTACAGAACCGATAGTTTTGGAAATGTTCATGGCATTATTGGTAAAGCAAGTTTTGATGACGCTAAATTAGTAGAAAATCTTAAAACTTTTGTTGAAGCAATAATGAAAGTTAAACCTTCAACAGTAAAAGGTGCTTATGTTAAGAATATTAGTATTTCTTCAACAATGGGACCTGGTGTTAAAATTGATTTAAATTCATTTGACAAATAATTTTATTTAATATATAATAATGTTGTTTGAGAAATATTATGCCAAAGACAGTAAGGGCGTTAAGCTTGAAAATCTTACCGAGGAATAAAAAATAACAAGTCTTTTATCCCTCGCAAGTGAGGGATTTTATTATGGCATAGGAAAGGAATGATACTATGGCAAATGCAAAAATATTAGAGAAAAAGTCTTTAGTTGTAGATGAAATCAAAGGTAAATTTGAAAATGCTAAATCAGTGGTGGTATTTGATCCAAGAGGATTAAATGTTGCTGAAGTAACTGAACTAAGAAAAGCTTTAAGAGAATCAGGTTCTGATTATAAAGTATATAAAAATACTTTAGCTAAAAGAGCAGCTGATAGTTTAGATATTAAATTAGATGAGTATTTAGAAGGGCCTTCTGCAATAAGCTTTTCTAGTGATGAACTTGCTCCTGTTAAGATCATCAGTGATTTTGCTAAGAAGCATAAAGCACTTGAATTAAAAGCTGGTATCGTTGAAGGAAAAGTTGTAGCTGCTGATGAATTATCTGTATATGCTGCTATTCCATCAAGAGAAGGATTACTTACAATGCTTGCTGCAGGACTTATGGGTACTGTTAAAGACTTATCAATATGTTTAGATTTATATGCTAAACAAAAAGAAGAAAATTAATTAAAAAAATAAATTATAGGAAAGGAAGGAAAATATAATGGCTAAATTAACAAAAGAAGAATTTATAAATTCACTAAATGAAATGTCTATTCTTGAAATTAAAGAATTAGTAGATGCAATGAAGGAGGCATATGGTGTTGATCCATCAGCAGTTGCTGTAGCAGGACCTGCAGCACAAGCTGTTGAAGAAGGACCAAGCAAAGTTAATGTTGTTTTAACTGCTGCTGGTGCTAACAAGATTGCTGTTATTAAATTAGTTAGAGATTTAACTGGTTTAGGATTAAAAGAAGCTAAAGACATTGCTGATAATGGTGGAAACGTTAAAGAAGGCATCGACAAAGAAGAAGCTGAAAAGATTAAAGCTCAATTTGAAGAAGCTGGAGCTACTGTTGAACTTAAGTAGTTTACATTGTATTTTAGAGACTATCAAATGATGGTTTCTTTTTTTTCTATTTAGTGATATACATTTCTAATGTGATGTGTGTATGAAAAAAATAAAAATAAAATTTGATTATGTTTTATATTTTGATGAGGATTTTAATATTTATTTATCAAATCTACGTGGCGTTACTTCCGCTATTATGGATAAGAAAAATGAAGAAATTGTACTTGAATATGATTCATCTATGATTTCTCTACAAATATTAGTGAAAGAAATATTGTTATATTTGGATTTAATTAAGGTTCCTTCTATTATAGCATTTGATAAATATGCTAATAGTCATATCTGCAAGGATACAATTGTTATTAAAGATTTATGTTGTGAATATTGTTTGAAAAGTATGATTGAAGAATTGTTAGTAACTAATGGGATAGAAAGTGTTTATACTGATTTTGATTATGTAAATAAGTATAATGTAAATATTTTTATAACATATGATGATACAGTTATTGATAATATAATGTTAGAGAATTTAAAATTTAAATTTAATAATTAGTTTTAATTTTTGATTATGTTTTGGAAATTATTTGTTAATAGTTTCTTTTTTACCTAAATCTTCAAATATGAGACCTAGGCTCATATTTGCCTTACGAGACCTTAGGCTCGGAAGGATATATAAAAATATTGTAATTTTATAGTTATTTTATTATAATATAGTTAGAAGGTGAGTTATGAGTCAGTATTTTGATAATGATAATAATGTTAAACATAATAAAAAAATAATAGAATTTTATTTTAATGATAAAAAATATAATGTATATAGTGATAATGGGGTATTTTCTAAGGATAGATTTGATTATGGTACTAGATTATTACTTGATAGTATTGATATATCTAAATTAAGTGGTAATGTTCTTGATTTAGGATGTGGAATAGGTGTAGTGGGAATAATACTTGGTACTATTAATAAAAATATTAATATTGATATGATTGATATTAATGAAAGGGCTTTATCTTTAGTAAGAGATAATTTAACTTTAAATAAAGTTAAAGCTAATGTCTTTAGTAGTGATGTATACTCTAATGTAAATAAAAAATATGATTATATAATTACCAATCCTCCTATTAGAGCGGGTAAAGAAATGGTAAGAAGTTTTTTACTAGGGGGATATGATTATCTAAATGATAATGGAATGTTATATTTTGTTATGAGAAAAGATCATGGCGTTAAATCAATGATTAAAGAATTAGAAAAAATATATAATGTAACTATTGTAAATAAAGATAAGGGCTTTTTTGTTATACTTTTAACAAAGAAAAGTTAAGACTTAACAAATTGTCAAAAAAATGTAAAATAATTTGTAAAAATGCAAAAATAGTCTTTACAAAATATAAATAAAATGATAGTATATAGTTTGTGAAGTCAAAAAGACCTTCACATAGAATATATGTATCTTTTTAAATGTAGATTTTTTAATAATTGTAAAGGTTAATTGTTATGCTTTTATATTTGAAAAGTAACTTCTATATTGCATAGTGTATTGTTTTTATTTGTTGTTTACTTTTGATATTTTATGCTATAGTCTGCTTGGATTTAGCTGATATTGATATTTAAAAAAACTTTTTAAAAATTGATAAAAAAGGTTGACAACATTTAATATCTTTGGTATATTATTAATGCACTGCAAAAAAAGATGCAGTTGAGAAAATGTTCTTTGAAAA
>CAKPAV010000138.1 GCA_934133115.1 uncultured Bacilli bacterium | reverse complement strand
AATATACTTTCACACTTTAATTTTCCCGTACTAATGTCTGTATTAATATTATCAAGTTTTGAACTATTTCCTGAAGTATCTCTGTCAGGAGTGTAATTATCATTAATTGAGCTATCATTTTCACTATCGCCTGCATGAATTATTTTGGGACAATCTTTATCTGATTTTAAACTACCATTTCTCATTGATTTACTTAATCTAAATTCTAATGAGTCACCGCCAGCACTACAAAATAATAATTCAGTTCCAGGGTTGATTTTTGATTCTTCGCCATAACGCATAAGTACATCACCGTTTTCTTGAGCCTCTAACGTTATTTTACATATGATATTGTCTTCTTCATCAACGATTAAATTATAATCAGCACCTTGACAACTTATTAATCCTTCTTTATATGGGATGATACCACTAAATCTAAATGTGTCATAGTAGTCGTCATATGTTACAGATAATTGACTTAAACTATTAACACCATTTTCTAAGTTAGAATTTAATGATATTTCTATATCAGGATTTGCAGCGCATGTGTAGTTTTTTTTAGTTAAATCTGTTTGATTTGTACCATCAATAATTAACTCAACTTTTTCTGGGGTCGCAAAGTATTTTCTTATTTTCACTTGACAACTAGTTGATTCATTATCTAGAGTTAAACTACTACATGAAAAAACTTCATATTCTTCAGTTTTATTATAATTACATTCCGCTTTAGCAGCATATGCACTAAATGGTAATAGTAATATAATTAGTAAAAATAATTTAAACATCAATTTTTTCATAATTTTATTTTAACATATATCTTATATATTATCAAATAAAAAATCGCAATTTGTTTGCGATTAAAAGTTAATTTTACAAGCATTTTCATCTATAATACTTATTACGAAGTTAACTAATGTAGGAAGCATAAATAATACAGCAACTAAAATAAGCCTAATAAATACTTTTTTTGTTATTTTACTTAGGGAATCTTTATCATTATTTAATAGTGCTTTTACAAAGTCATATATACTTAAACCAATACATAAAATTATTCCTGCATACTTCATTAAACTAAATATTTTTTCAATATATTTTTGTAGATTTCCTTTAAATATACTTTCACACTTTAATTGATCAGTTTTAGAATCAATTTCAATTTTTTCAAGAGGGGATGATATATTCCTTTTACAATTTTTTGGGTCTAAAGTAAATAAAAATGTGTGAAAATCCTCACCTTCAATATTTTCTTCACAAAAATATGTTTCGGTTGGATTAGGACATTTATCAAATGTACCAAATTTATCAAAACCTACTTTTGCATTACCATAAGAATCACCAGAACCTAGTTCTTTATGCCCACCTTCTCCGACTACATATTCATTTAAAGTTGAACCATAATTTACCCTAACAATTATTTTACCACTTTTTTTCTTAAATAATTCAAAATTTATTGTTTTATTTGATGCATTTGGGACTTTACTTGTTCCAAAATTATAATTGTATTTATTTTCTTTTGTACATTCCAAAATTACTTCATCTGGTGTATCTTCACCATTACCTTCGCCACTTCCTCCAGAACTTGAACCATGAGGGTATTCTTTCCTTGGTATATATTCTGACGTGTATTCATCTGTACTACTATTGCTTTTTCCAAATCTAATTACTAGACCATTTTCATATAAATTGCCTCGCTGTACCACTGCGTTTGGACAATGTGGAGTAGTCCCTTCATAAAAATTGTCTTTATTAGCCACTAAGTTAAGGACAACACCAGGTTTATCCCATATTTCTTCACACTCTGTTAAGTCTTGACCACAGTCATCCTCAAGATTATATGTTTTAGTTTTACCAGCAGAATCCTTGTAATAAACAATTAAGTTAACTGCATCTTTATATACATCTACTTGTAGTAATTTGCTACTATCCAATTCAGGATCGAGTTGAAAATCTTCATATATGCATGAGAACTTTGGTTCATCCTCATCAAATTCATCTGCATATGTTGGTTGTACGGATAATAAACAAAAAAGAAATATAGTAATTATCTTAAATAAATTTTTCATTTTTTCCTCCACTATAATACAAAAATATTTTATCATATTGAAAAATTAAAAGCAATTTTATTGCGTTAATTTAATTAATAGTTTATAATTAATATGGTGATGTATTTTGAAAAGAAAACTTACTATGTTTATTGTGATTGTTGTTGGAATTTTTTCATTTAATAGCGGAGTTAAGGCTGCTATGATTAAAAATAATACTTGTGATTTTTCACCTGTTACATTGACTATGCTAAATGCAACCGATGAAGGCTTAGATGCTTTAACATGCAAAAATGAAAATGTAACTAAATTTATTAAATTATTATCTATTTGTTTTGTAATTGTTAAAATAGTTGTTCCTTTGATTTTAATTATTACAGGTATTATATCTATGTTTAATGCATTTGTTGCTGATGATCAAAGTGCAATGTCAAAGGCTTTGTCTAATTTTGTTATTAAACTAGTAATTGGGGTTGCAATCTTCTTTTTACCTACTATTCTATCTGCGATGATAGGATTAATAAACGGTAGTGATGATGTAAAAGATGAATATTCTGTTTGCTCAAAATGCTTGCTTGATTATTGTAGTTGTCCTGGAGTACATTGTAAAAAATCAAAACCACATAATGGGAAAGCTCCAAAAGTAACAGACAATACTACAAATATTGACGTTGAATATTAAAAGGGGTGAAGAGATGTTTATTTTAGATTTTAGAAAAGATGCTGGTGAATTTATAAATAAATTCGTTATAGGTTTTGTATCAGGTATTTATAAATTGGTTGATTATGCCTATAGAGTTTTTATGGTTCTTGCAAAAACTAATATATTTTCAGAAGAAAATTTCAAGGATATTACAAGTAATATTTATAAAATATTAGCGGTAGCAATGCTTTTTATTTTAGCTTACGCAATTCTTTTAAAAATAGTAGATCCAGATGGAAGTACAAAAGGAATTGATGGAAAAAAGACATTTCAAAATTTTATTATTGCAATTATTTTGATTATTTTATGTCCTTCTATATTTTCTTTTGCTTATGGTTTGCAAAGTGCTATTTTAGATTCCGGTATTATTGGTGGAATAATTACGGGAAATGTAGGAGATGCCAGTAGTGAAAATGTTACTAATGCTAATATTTATGGCGGTATATTGATGAGTGTTAATACTTTTGAAGTTTTCTTTAGACCGGAAGGTGGATTATCCGGTAGTGATGTTAAAGGTGCTACAAATATTGGTGAGATTGTTGCTTCAAAACCTGTATTGAGTCTTGACGGTAGTTCTGAGGATTTGTATATAAATTGCGATGGTAGTCAAAGTGAAGAATGTTCATATGATGCTGCATTTCTATTTGCACAAAATACTGGTTCTTTTGCACCAATGAAAGCTTTTGCATTGAATATGTATGATAATGAAATAGATTTTGATTGGTTTGCTGCATTCATTGTTGGATTATTGTTGATATATGTAATAATATCATTTTGTTTTGATATGGGGATTAGGGTGTGTAAATTAGCTTTTTTTCAAATGATTGCTCCAATTGGAATTATATGCATGGCTATTCCTAAAATGGAGGATGTATTTAAAAAATGGCTTTCCAATACAACAAAAACTTATTTAAGTGTTTTTATTAGAACATTAGTAATGAGTTTTGGAGTTTATTTAATTTCCTTAGTTGCTAATAACCCACTATTTTCCGATGAAACTGGTGGTCAAACCGGTGTACCAATTTTTAATTTAATGGCCAAATGTTTTTTAATTATGGGTATCGTTGTTTTTATTAAACAATCTCCGAAATTGTTAGGTGATATCTTTGGAATTGGGGATGGCGATATGAAGCTTGGTATTAAAGATAAATTGAAAGCTGGTGGAGCATTTGCAGCTGGAGCTGCTATTGGGGCAGGTACAACAGGTCTTGTTAGAAATGCTGTTAATGCTGGTCAAAACTTTAAAAAGGCACCAAAAGATAAAAAATTTGGAGCTGTAGTTAAGGGCATAGGAAGTACACTTGCTGGCGGAGCCTCTGGATTTACAAAAGGAGTATGGTATGCTAAAGGTGCTGGCAGTGGAAAAGATATGAAAAATGCTCTTAATAAAGCAGCTGATGCTACTGTTGAAAATAGAAATAAAAGAGAGGCATATAAAGCAGCACATCCTGGATTTGGTGGAGTACAAAAAGGTCATATTATGGATGCTGTAAGAAGTGCAGGTTCATATTTCGGAGTTGATTCTCTAGCTAGTCTTAAGAAAGAAAAAGAAACTGCCGATAAGATGCAAGGATTCTATAAGACAATGGCGAGTTATGTTGAAGATAATGAAGCAGTTGCCAACTTTGCGGGTTTATATGAAGCTGAAAGAAAAAGAGAAATTTCAGATACTGTATTTGATGAAAAAAATTATATGGCAGCATTAAATGCCAGGTATTCACAAATAATGAATGATTCAAACTATGATGGGATGACTGCTGAACAGAAAAAGGCAATTGCAACTAGTCAAGTTGATAAATCTAATTTTGTTAGAAAAATATCTTCAGCTGAAATGGCACGTGCATTACAAGAAAAAGAAGCTAATTTAAAACGTTTGGATTCATTAAAAAAACTTGCTACTGTTAGAGCAGTAAATGAAAAGCTTAATAAAAAGGCTGCTGATGGAACTATAATTGATTCAAGATTCCAAGCAGTTGTTAATGAAGCCAAAGTATTTAAACAACAAAATGCAAATTATGATTTTGTTCAAGATATGAGTGAAATTTCAGGATTAACTTGGGATAAAAGTTGGAATGATATTATGTACAATAATAATAACTTATCTTTAGCAGATTATAATGCTGCTGTAGATAAATTAATGAGTGATATGAAAGCTGGAACTACTGGAGTTAAATACTTTTCTGATAGTGAAAATGCTAAGAATCATTCTGGTGCTGTATCTGCAGAAATATCTAAGCAAATTCAAAAACAACAAGAAGGTAAATAATATAAAAGGAGGAAAAACTAGTGAGGAATCAATATTTAGTACCTGCCAATAGTAAAAAGTCACAATTAATA
>CAKPAV010000137.1 GCA_934133115.1 uncultured Bacilli bacterium | reverse complement strand
TGTCTTAAATATGCTTTAGTATAATTTTTGCAGCAATAACAATCACATTCATCATCAAGCGGTGTGAAATCTTCTGCATATTTTAAATCTCGAATATTAACTCGACCTTTAGAAGTCATTAAAGCACCATGACGGGCAATTCTCGTAGGTAAAACGCAATCAAACATATCTACGCCCATAGCAATACCTTCTAAAATATAATCAATTGAGCCAACACCCATTAAATATCTTGGTTTATCTTTTGGTAAGTAAGGAACAGAATATTCCACCATTTTAAACATAACGTCTTTTGGTTCACCAATTGATGTGCCACCAATAGAATAACCATCAAAATCCATTTTAGTTAGTTCTTCTGCACACATTTTACGTAAGTCTGCAAACTCGCCACCTTGGACAATACCAAATAAAGCTTGATCTTTTCTTGTATGTGCATCTTTGCCTCTTTTCGCCCATCTTAAAGTACGTTCAACAGAGTTTTTCATATATTCATAACTAACTGGATATGGTGGACACTCATCAAAAGACATGGCAATATCCGCACCTAATTTTTGTTCAATATCAATAGCAATTTCTGGAGAAAAGAATAATTTTGCACCATTTAAATGATTTTTAAAAGTTACTCCTTCTTCGGTTATTTTACGACGTTCTGCTAAAGAGAAAACTTGGAAACCACCAGAATCAGTAAGCATTGGCCCATCATAATTCATAAATTTATGTAAGCCACCAGCTTTTTCAACAATATCCGCACCTGGTCGTAAAGAAAGGTGATATGTGTTAGCTAAAATTACTCCTGCTCCACAAGTTTTAACTTCTTCAGGTGATAAAGCTTTTACAGTTGCTAATGTTCCAACAGGCATAAACATTGGTACTTCGACATCACCATGGGGAGTATGAAGTATTCCATATCTTGCTCCTGTTTGTTTACAAACGTGTTTTATTTCTAACCAAAAATCTTTCATAATCTCAAGTCTCCTCGTAAGCAATATATTATACCATTAATAGTCTTTAAGCAAAAGAAAAAAGCACAACTAAGGTGCTAATCTCAAAAAGTTATTGAAAACAAGGTAATCATTAAATTACTCTTGCTATGTTAAATCCTTCATCAATGCATTTAATTATTAACAAATCACTATCAAAATGCATTAAAAAGACTTTACTACGATATTCAAGCGGTATTTCTTTACATAAAGTATTTAAACCGATATGAAAATTAGAATCTTTATCACTAACTTCATGATAAATAGTGTCTAATTTATTATCAAAAAGCATTTCTTTTGCTTTTTTATTTAATAAGCAAGTATCACCGGAATAAAAGAATTTTTCTAAAGGAGAATAAACAAAATAACTACGACTATCCGATATGTGTTTTGCCTCAACTGATTCAATAGTAACATTCTTATCTTTATAAATCTTATCTTCAATAATTTTGACCAATCCATAGTTATAATCTGTTAATTTTAAAAACGATATCATTTTGCTTTTATTTGAGCATAAAATAGTTACACTATTAACTGGATTTATAATAGTTAAATAAACAAGTAATGCTTCAAGTGAGCCAATATGATCCCCATGCATATGCGTTATACAAATAACCACATCATTTTCTTTGCTAAAATTGATATATTTTACAATTTTGCTAGCAATTTTTTCTCCGCAATCAAATATATAAAATGTATTATCATATTTAAAATAAGCTGCTGTGTTATCTAAATCATAATTAAATGCTGAACCATTACCTAAAAATTTTAAACTAGTCATTTACATAAACCACCTTAATAAAATTGTAGCGGTAAATATTATCTGAACTTGGATCTTTATATCTTTCCATCATTGATAGAATTACATCTTCTGGCACCCATTTTTCTTCTTGTCTTTTATGATTTCGCGTGAGAATTGTATCAATATTTGCTTTTAACATTACTAATTGAATGTAGTCAGCGCCTCTTATTCTATCAAGAAAATAGTTTCTTCTTTTATCATCTAAAAATGTTGAATCTAAAACTACTGTAATATTCTCATTATTATTTAATAATGCATTAGCAGTTTCAATCATTTTATCATAAACAATATTCATATCTTCAAGAATTATGCGATAATCATGAGTAATAGCAAAACGTGTTTCATCACTAGAAATAATATGGCAATTTTCATCTTGAATCGATTGAGCATAATATGACTTTCCTACTCCAGGAAGTCCTGCTAAAAGAATTAATTTACGCATAACTATACTAATTTCTTTCTTAAGAATGATGAAGCAACATCAACAATAATTACTAATAATATAACACCATATAAAACTGCGGCTAGTTCTCCCCAGTGTTCATTTTGTGAATAAACACTAATAGGATAACCGACACCACCAGCACCAACTAATCCTAAAATAGAAGCTGTACGAATATTTAAATCAAAGCGATATAAAATAACATTCGCAAAGTTAGGTGCAATTTGTGGCACTACGCCATATTGGATTCTTGTAAATGGAGTTGCTCCTACTGCATCAAGTGCTTCAAGCGGATCATTAGAAATTAAATCTAATTGTTCTGAATACATTTTCCCAATCATTCCTACGGAATGGATTGATAAAACTGCAACACCTGTTACAGGTCCAAAGCCAAATACTTGAATAAATATATATCCTAAAAGCAATTCCGGAAAAGTTCTTATTAAAATAAGAAAAATCTCCGAAATGATTGAAAATTTTCCGGCTATTTTTTGACTTGCCAAAAAGCCAAAAGGGATAGATAAAATTGAGGCGATTGTTGTTCCAACAAGAGCAATAGCAAATGTTTCTATAACTTGATAAACAACTGATGTTGTGAAAGTAAATTGTCCGCCAATTCCAAACATATAATTAAAATTCGGATGAATAAATCCTTCAAACATTTTTCCTAATTTTGCCCAGTTAGGATGTCTAAAATTATCAAACAAATTTATATCTAAACTAAAATATAAAAGAACACCAACAAGTAAAACAACAAATACTAAATTGTATATCCATTTTTTCGGCCTTGCCTTATATGCTTCATCAACTGAAGTAAAGTGATGTTGCACTTTATAAAACATTTTTTTATACCAAGGAAGTTTTGCATACGCTGAAGATTCTAATGTTTTCATACTAAATTGCTTTCCTCCTTGTAAAAGTTGAAACTAATTGTAATACAAATACCACAACTAATAATGGTACCAAAATTGCACCAATTTTGTCATATTGTGTTGCTTCCATTGCATCTGATAATAATTGACCGATACCACCAGCACCAACGAATCCTAATACAACTGAAGCACGAATGTTTATTTCAAATGTGTAGATAAAATTTGAAATAAACATTGGATTAACTTGAGGATGAATAGATAACGCATACGCAGATAATCTTGTTCCACCATTTGAAATCGCCACTTCAAATGGATTCATATCCGCAGTTTCGATATATTCATACATTAATTTAAAAATAATACCAAAGGTAAATAAAGTCATAGCAAACACACCAGCAGTTTCACTATATCCATAAAATATCGCTCCAATAATAGCTAATACAAAGGTAGGTATAGTACGCATAATATTAACTAAAATACGAACGATTTGATTAACCGCTTTGCTTCTTGTGATATTAGAAGCTGCAAGCAGATAAAAAGGAACTGCTAAAAGTGTTCCAAATACTGTAGCAACAAATATCATCTCAACTGTTTGCCAAATCTTTGTTACCGCTACAGTCCACAAATAATTCCACCACGCTTCACTTGTTTTAAGAGACCACTTAGAAGGAACAAATAATTGTGACACAATATTACCTAATTGATCAAAACGCACTTTATTGTTCATTGGTAAAAATATAAAGCATAAACCAAAAACAAGTGCATATAAACCAATCCACACCAAAATAAGCGAACGTTTTTTTTCAATTACTTTAGTTGGATTACCATTTTCATCTACACTAACTACCATTGTTTTATGAGTTAAGCGATGGAAAAAGCCATTATTTTGTGGTTCCATTATCAACCACCCCTAATTTTTCATTTTGGTTTAATGAGCGTCCATAAATTTTTATTAAAGCTTCTTCTGTTACTTCTTCTGGTTTTCCATCAAAAACAATCTCTCCAGCACGAATGCCGATAACGCGTGTTGCGTATTTAAGCGCTAAATCAACATGGTGCATATTAGCTACAATAGTAATTTTGTCTTCTTCATTAATTCTTTTAAAGTCATCCATAACTGATAAAGTAGTAATTGGGTCAAGCGACGCAACTGGCTCATCAGCTAATATCAATGATGGTTGTTGAGTTAAGGCTCTTGCAAGAGCAACTCTTTGCATTTGCCCACCGCTTAATTGATCGGCACGGACAAACGCTTTGTCAAGAATGCCTAATTTATCAAGTGATTGTAAGGCAAGCATTTTTTCTTCCTTGGAATATAGGCCAAAAATACACTCAAAGGTAGAGTGATAACCCACTCTACCTGAGAGAACATTTTTATAGACACTAGAACGTTTTACCAAGTTAAATGATTGGAATATCATACCAATATTTTTGCGGATTGCGCGGAGGTCTTTACCTTCTGCATAAGAAATGTCTTTTCCATTTACTAATAATCTACCGCTAGATATTGGATGCATTTTATTGATAGTTCTAATTATTGTTGATTTTCCAGCGCCTGATAAGCCAATAATACAAACAAAATCTCCATCATTGATAGTCAAATTTACATTTTTCAAAGCCGTAAATCCATTTGGATACGTCTTTGTAACATTTTCAAAGACTATCATAATTTTATTTTCCTTTTATTTAATTAAATTAAATTGTTGTCAACACAGAATTGATAGAAATTTCTTTCGCCTTCAAAATCAGAATCTTTAGCATCACTATATCCTGTGTGTGAATATAAATTGTAAAGATAATAAGCACCTGTGCCTTCAGTATTGATGTCACCATCTTTTACTAATTCTTTGAATGCATGTTTAACAGCATCTTTAGTTGCTTGGTCAAGATTAGAACGAGCAGAAATTGTATCATTATAAATACCATCTGTAATTGCTACTACTTTGTAGTCTTCGAATAATTTATTATCA
>CAKPAV010000136.1 GCA_934133115.1 uncultured Bacilli bacterium | reverse complement strand
CTTCTTTCTTTTTTCCATATACTATTCAAGCGATGTTAAGTGGATTTATTTATGGCTTATGTCTATACAAAAAAGAAGCCAAACTAGAAAATGTATTCTTTGCTCGACTTCTAATCAATATGATAATGAATGTATTATGGGGATCACTATGCTTTGGCTGGTTATATAATTATGATTTAGCCACCACCAGCGCTTATATGCTTATGTATTCTTTACCAAAAAATCTCATTTGGTTAATACCACAAGTCTTAGTGCTCTACATAACCTTAAAAGCCTCCAAACCAATAATTAATAGGAATCGTAATTAATAATTATTATTATTACGATTTTTTATTTCTTTATCAATGTGTCTTTTATCATCTTTTTCTTTTTCTGTATCTCTTTTATCATAAAGTTTTTTACCTTTACCTAAAGCTATTTCTACTTTAGCTAAGCCATTAGTTAAGTAAACTTTAGTTGGGATAATAGTAAATTGCTTTTCTTTAACTTTTTGTGATATTTTTAAAATTTCTTTTTTATGTAAAAGCAACTTTCTAGTTCTTAAAGGATCATGATTAAAAATATTTCCTTTATCATAAGGAGCAATATGCATATTTAAAATAAAAGCCTCACCATTACGAATAATAACATAACTATCATTAAGAGACGCTCCATGTACACGCAACGCTTTTATTTCTGTACCCGCTAAAGCGATACCACATTCTAAAAAATCACTAAGAAAATAATTAAAAGATGCTTTAGAATTTTTAGCAATAATCTTTTGCCCACTATTTTTCATTTTTGGTCATCTCCTTTTTTCTAATCTTATTTATAATTGAATATACTAATAATGACAACAAAGTGCCTATTAGATATCCAGAATTGTTGATTAAGATATCTCTTAACGCAAATACTCTTCCTTTAGGTATAAGTTGTAATACTTCCGCGATAGTGGCGAAAAACACACCAAATGTAAACATCAATATATAGCGTAACTTTTTATCTTCAATAGTCATACAAAACACAAATCCGACAATACCATCAACTAAAAATAAACTAAAGTGTCCCAATACTTTTCTTAAAGCAGCATGTAATTTTAGTTGTTCAGCCTCAGTTAAAGTCGATGCTTTAAATACTTCAAACTTTTTAGTATAAACTTTACCTGTATCGGTATGAGTTACCATAACATCAACAGTTCCTCTTTTTAATCCTAAAATCGTACCATCTTGATATACTTCCGCGATAGAATCATCGCTAACTGACCAAATAATATTTTTATTTGTTACATCATTAGGCAATATTTTTGCTTGTAATTTAATTGAGCGCCCTGACGCTAAATCTTGTAAAGCGTTACTAGTGGATATTTCTATTGATTCGGGATTAACATTATTAATTACAATATTATTAGAAGTAGCAATAATACTTTTAGAATATAAGTCCTTAACTGTTACTTTAACAGTTCCTTTTTTTGTTCCTATTAGTCCTTTCCCTTTTTCATAACGGGCATTACCACCATCATCACTTGTAACACTAATCACCATATTAGTTTCTGTAATTTCTTTTGCATCTTCTCTTTTTTGAGTAATCATAAACTTAGACGCTCTATTAACATAAATATTAGTGTCATAATCTAATTCAAAGCTTTCAGTTCCAACTGCTTCAGTCTCTAATACTTCTAAATCAAACACATCGCTAATAGTGGGATTATAACTACTGCTAACTGCAATAGTAGTTATTCCTTTATTTCTACTATAAATGACGCCGTTTTTAATTTCTGCAACGTTTGGATCAGAACTTGTGTATGTAACACTTCTAACATTACAATTACTTGGTTGAAATTCAATTTTATATTCACTTAAATAATGTGTGGATTTATTAAGCACATTTTTTTTCGATTCATCAACATTAAAATTGATACTCGTAGGATAAATTTGTTCGATAGTCTTTTTAGTTATATTAATTGAAACACTAGAAGTAATATCTTTCTTGGCTTCAGAAGTTACTTTTATTGTAACTTGTCCTTCTTTTTTAGCATAAACATACCCGCTAGTGGAGACACTAGCTATATCATTATCACTACTATTCCATGAAATTACTTTATTAGTGGCATTTTCTGGAAGAACAGTAGCTTTTAAGTTTATGCCTTCTCCTACATATATATCTTTTTGACCAGTAATTTCAATACTTTTTGGTTCAATATAATCAAATTTATCTTTACCAATTTTGCTAATCCAATTTGATACCACCGCGGCTACATCACTACTTTGTTTAGCGGATTCATCGCCAGGAGTTAAAGCTTCAGCAAATATGAAAACATTAAGCAAAATATATATTACTAACAATACTATTTGTTTTGGTTTCATAAATTCACCTCCCAAGCGATAAAAAACTAGATTGCGTAAATCTAGTTAATATTTATTATCTTTCTAAGAAATTTAAGATATCATTATATACTTTTTCTTTATCAATCTCGTTTAATATTTCATGACGCATATTTTCATAAAGAATAGTTTCAACATAATTAATGCCTAATTTTTGATATGTCTTTTCTAGACTTAACACTCCTTTTCCATACTTACCAACTGGGTCATCTTTACCAGCGATAAGAAGGATTGGTAAATCTTTACGAATTTTAGCTAAGAATCTTGGTGTATGTAAACGATTTAAACCTTTGAAGAATTCTTTATAAAATCCACAACTAGAACCATATCCACATTTTGGATCAGCAATATAGCTATCAACATTATCAGGATTTACTGATAACCAGTCAAATTCCGTACGCGGATTTTTAATATTTTTATTATACCCACCAAAAGCTAATTTATGAAAAAACTTTGATGGCTTATTATAGTTTCTTTTGTTAACAAGTATTCTTGCTAAACGATCTCCTACTTTTACACCAAATTGTTTACCACAAGATCCACAAATAATAGCTTTTTCAACGTGATTAGAATATCTTTGGATATAATCTTGAACAATAAATGATCCCATTGAATGTCCCATAACCATAATTGGACGGCAAGTAATTCTTAAATGTGTCACTAACTCATCTAAAGCATTAACTGTCTTTCTGAATCCGGATTTTTCCCATATTCCTAATTGTGAAGGATCATCAACATTTTCCCCTTGTCCATATTGATCAAGGACAAATACGGAATAGCCATGAGCATTTAAGAACTTTGCAAAATCATCATATCTTGCAGAAGTTTCTTCCATACCAGTAATAAGTGCTAAATTTGCTTTAGCATCTTTAATTGACCATGCATTACCCTTTCTAATTGTTCCATCTTTTAATGTTATTTCAAATTGTTCCATAAATTTTCACCTGCTTTAAAATTTAAATAATTATATCATAATTAAATATTAAATTTAATATTTATTTTCTTTAATCATCGACAAAAACTACATATTTAACAAAACATACATGCAATTATTTGTTTAGTAATAAATTTAATGCGTCTTCATAAATCAAATCGTCATTAGTGGTGCGATTAACTTTTCCATAAGTTACCACTACTTTTTTAATGCTAGAATCTAATGTTATTAAATGTTTATACCAATCTAAATCACAAATAGATTTAGCATTATTACGTCCGACATTTGTTATTACTTTAATGATTTCTAAACTGCCATTAGATTTTATCATTAATCCTAAGTTAACTCCATTATCATAACAAGATAATATTTCAACATCATTTAAAGTATTAAAGATAATATTTTCAACTACACAATCATAATCAATAGCTTTTTTAGTCATTGAACAAGTGAATAATCCTAAATCGCTTAGGAAATATTTTGCGTTTATCACTTCGTTGCTATTAATGTCTTGAACTTTAACACTTTTAATAACATAGGCATTTTCTAAAGATAATAGATAATCATTAATATCTTCTAATTTTATAAGACCATTATAAGATTTTATAAATTCATCGTATTCTTCTTTATCAATAATAGAATCAAAATTATTAATGATAAATGTAGTAATTTCTTTAGCAATTGTTAATGAATTAACTTTTACAAACGGCAATACATCTTTTTCTAATATATTGTTAAGTAATTTACGAGTGATTTCAATTTTACTTACTAAATCAGATACATCTAGTGTTTCAATAAAGCCACTTTCTAAAATATAGCCTGTTAGTAAACTGTTGGGTTCTAACTTATTAATATTCGCTACTTCATTAAATTCTTTAAGCGATAAAGGCTTTAATTCAATAGCTTCATATTTTCCAGAAAATAACTCAAGAAATTTTTTAGAGAACAAACATTTATTGCTACTAGAAATGAAAATAGAATACTTTTTGCTAGAGAAATATTGTACTAGTACTTCTTCGAAATTTTTTACATATTGTATTTCATCAATAAAAAGATATTTTGTAGTTTCACTATCATAATCTTGTTTTTTAATTAATTCAATTAAATCACTACTGGTTTTAATATTTCTATTACTATCCAAATCAAGATTGACACTAATAATATCTTTTTGATTAATTCCCTTAGCAATTAAACTTTCTTTTTCAGCATTAAGCAAAGTTGACTTTCCGCTTCCACGAATACCAGTAATAACTTTCACCAGATTAACCTTATCTTTTAATGATTCAAGTTTATTTAAATATTTCTTTTTAACAAAATCTGTCATCAGTTTATTTGCTACAAATAATTTTAATTATATTTGTAGTCTCCACCTTTCTTGAATATTTTCAGGATTAATAACTTTCAATCGTCAATAATTTGTCTTTTTGACTTAAGAACTTATTTTTAAGCCTTTATAATTGTAACATATTAAAAGAATAAAATGTACTTATATATTAATAGTGTTTAGTGTGCATTTTCAAATTGTAATATTTTTTTTACAATTAAAATGTTGTATAGATAAAAAAAAACAAACATATAATTACTTAGAAAAAGGTGTGATTAACAATGATAGAATTATTAAAATTTATTTTATTGGCAGTAATTCAAGGAATAAGCGAGGTATTACCTATTTCTTCCTCTGGACACTTACAAATCGTTCAAGAAATGCTAGGAATGGATACTAGTAGTTTAACTGTGTCTATTTTCTTACATTTAGGTTCTTTGGTAGCCATGATTGTTTTCTACCGCAAACTAGTGTTTTCGATAATGGGAAACTCTATAAAATATGTTTTTAAATCAAGTGAACGCAATGATACGAATAAAAAT
>CAKPAV010000135.1 GCA_934133115.1 uncultured Bacilli bacterium | reverse complement strand
TAATAAAGGTGACGAAGCTTGGAAGTATTCGGCAGAACTACCTGCTTACGATAGCCGTGATTCACTTAGTTTTGATATTAGTGATACATTAGAATTAGAGATTTCAGTTAAAATGTATGACGCTACAACGAATACTCAATTATCAGAATCTGTTAATGATGGCGGAGGGGCTTTAGAATTTTATTTTACTGACTCAACCACAAATAAAGATTTTGCAATGGTTAGAATATGGGTGAATTCTGGTGGATGGACAAATGCTGATCATTCATTTGAAATATATAATATAGTTAATGATTCAACAGTTTGGACAAGTCAAAAAGCCGCAGATTATTGGGTTAAAGGTGATGCGACAGGAAATAATAAATTTAAATTTATATTTGATAAAGAAAATATTATTTCTTCTTATGTTGGAGGAAATGATTCTCCTGTTGCATTAGGTAATGCTGCATTTATAGAAACTGCTAAAAATGCTATAAAAGATGCTGGTGGAATTTATGTAAGAGTGAAAGGTAGTAATGGTTTTACCAAAGATACTGATGTTACACTTTGTTCAATTAATGGTCAGTCTTTAGCTAATGATGGGACAAATTTTGTGGATAATGTTGCTCCAATATTTACAAAATCAAGTTTAGCAAAAGTATTAAAAGAAGTTCCGGCTTATGAAGAATATGAAATTCCGGTAATAGCAAATGATTTATTTAGTAGTGTTACCTATACAGTTTCTATAGATGGAAATCAAAAAGTAGCAGGCAAAAAAATTACCCTTATGCCAGGAAGTCATGAAGTGACAATATCCGCGATAGACTTAGGTGGAAATATTACAAGTAAATCATTTACGATTAATGCTATTTATAGTGTCGATACATTTATTAATGAATGGCGCAATTTAAGAGTTAATGGTAGTATTTGTGAAATGCTTGAAGATCAAAATGTGGCTAAACTAGAAGAAATGTTTAATAAGTTTGAAGCATTTAATGCGACTGAAAAAGAAACTATAAGAACTACCAATGATATTGATGACGTAACTATTGGTCAAACTATGGATTATTTAAAAGCAATGCTAAATATTAAATCTAGTAATAATGATAATGTTAATCAATCCATTGTTAACATTACAAAGCAAGACTTAGGAACAACAAGTGTTATATTAATAAGTTTATTAGGATTTATTCCTTTTATTGGCTATTTCTTAATTTCTAAAAAGAAAAAATCACTTTAAATTCGTTAAAAAACAAATGAGCATGTATGAGTAATTATATGTGCTCTTTTTGTTTTTTTACTTATGGTTAATATTACCTTTTTCATCATGTATAATAAAGTTAATATTATCGATTTAATATTTTGGCTAAAAGCTTATCAATTTATGAACTCAATTATTGAATTTGATAAAATATATCTAGAAAAAAGCGAAAGCGCTTTAATAAATTAAAGAAAGGAATTTTCTAAATTATGAAAAAATCATTTGTGAGCTTAATGTCTATTGCGTTTCTTGGCTTAACCTTAGGCGTGGTTAATGGTGGAAAAGCGATTACTACCTATGCAGCAAGTAAGGAAGTGTTGATGAGTAATATTCCTGTCTCAACATTTGCTAGTGGTAACAATACTACAGTGTCTTACTCTAATGATGGAGTACGTATGTTAATTCAAGGAGCGGACACTAGTGGTAGTGCTGATGCTTGGAGAAATTATGCTCTTATTCCAAATACTAGTAGTAGCACAACTTTTTCTTTAGCTAATAATGATAAAATTAGCATTGAAATATCCGCTAAATTATTTGATTCTAGTGGCAATCAAATTTCTAAATCGCAAAATAGTGACGCCTTAGATATTTATATTTATCAAGCAGGAAGTGAAAATCAACTGGGATTATTAAGAGTTTGGACTAATGCTTGGGGATCAAGAAATGGTAATCATTCTTATAACCTATATGGTAGCGGTTGGAATAATCAAGGCGCTGGCTTAGCTATTATGGGTGATGCCACGGAAGATTCAAGTTTTTATATTCAATTAGACAAAGAGAACTTTGTTTCATCCTATGTAGGCGGACAAGAGGGTATTGTTCCATTAGGAAATAGTGATATTATAAGTGACCGCAAGGAAGCGTTAAAAGATATTGATCAAGTTTATTTTAAAATTCAAGGTGAAAATGGATTTACTAATGAAACTGAAATTACTATTAAGTCAATAAATGGACAATCGCTAGCAAATGATGGAACAAGTTTTATTGATAATGTTGCTCCTACATTTAACAAAGCTTCAGTTAACAAAACTTTAATGATTAATGAGCCTTATGAAATTCCTGTAAATGCATATGATCTATTTAGCAATGTTACTTATAAAGTGCGTATTGATGGAGTTGAAACTGATGGCAAGACATTTACTCCAGCAACTAAAGGAATAATGAATGTTACTCTTATTGCTAGCGATAGCGTGGGTAACGTAAGTGAAAAAGAATTTACTTTTGAGATTAGCGATGGCATTGAAAAGCCAACAATTGTTTCTTTACCAACTATTGATGACTTAACTATTAATCCTTTAACCTATATTACATTTGATAAACCTGTTATTGAAGATGCAACAGGTGCCGCTAAAACTATTCTAAAAATGTATGATAGTGAGGATACTTTAGTCACAACAATTGAAGAAAATAGCGACCATAAATTTACTTATTATGTTGATGGTTCTTTTGTTGGAGGCGCTTATAAATTAGTTTACGAAGTTACTAATTCCACTGGAACAACAGTTTCTGATCCAATTAATGTGAATATTCAATTAAAAACTAAAGATATAGTTCCATTTATTTCTACTGATACGGCAAATATGTTCGCAGAATATGTTGACTCTGGTATTGCTTTAATAAGTAGTGATAACTTTAAGCAATTCAATCTAGGAACATTCGATTTAGATGAAGAATTTAATATTAAATTTATTGTAAATAGTAAGACAATTAATGGAGTTAATAATGATACTAATTATGTAAATTTAATTCTTGTAAGTGAAGAAAACGAAGAAATTGTTTTAATGTATCGCGTATGGATTGACCATTCTGGCGCTGATCGTCCGACTAATGTGTATATCTCAAATGATGGAGGAATAAATTACATTGATATTCCGGAAACTGGTTGGATTTCTCGTAATGTCAATGATATCGAAGATTGTTACCATATGGGATTTAATAAAGATGATACCTTCTTTGGAGAAAGAACAGGTGGACTTCAAAGAGTGGACAAAGCTTATGAGCAAGTTAATGCTGTATTAGGTACTTTATCTAGTAAGAGATTTAGTGTAAGACTAGAAACTTCTAATTTAGGTGCAGGTGCAATTAGCAATTTTGAAATGATTGTTAAAGAAATTGACGGACAAAGTTTTACTAAACCAATTACTTGGAATAACATTGATTTAAATGTTAAAACAAATATTCCTGAAACTATTTCATTAAATGATAGTCTTGATATCAATGTTTATGCTAAAGATATTCAAGGCAATGAAGAAGTTAAATTAAATGTTGTTGATCCAGATGGCGAAACAAGTATTGTTGATATTAATGATGGAAAGGTTAATTATCAATTTAATAAATTAGGTGTTTATAAATTAACATTTGTGGCAAAAGGCACAAATGGCGTAGAAGTAAAAAAGGAATTTAATGTTACTTGTAAAAGCGTAACTGGCGTAATTGAAATACAAGTTGATGGACAATATGAATCAACATATGATTTAAACTCAACAGTTAAAATATTAGGCGCCACTTATAGTGATAATGTTATTAATTATTCAATTAATGTTCTTAAACCTAATGGAGAAATAGTTAGCGTTTCAGTGAACGAAGATTATAAATTTGATAAACCAGGCATTTATAAAATTGTTTATGAAGCTATGGATAACGCGGAACCGACACCAAATAGTGCAACTAAGGAATTTATAATTAATATTCCAGATACTTTAAAACCAGTTGTGGAAGTTAATCTTAAAGATTCTTATAACATTAATGAAGAAGTTAAATTAGATATAAAAGTAACTGATGATAGTGAATATGATGTAACTGTTACTATCACTAAACCTGATGGAACAAGCGAAAAATTCACTAATAAAGATGAATTTGTTTATAAAGTTACAATTGAAGGAAAATACGCGGTTAAAGTAGTTGTAGAAGACATATATGGAAATAAAGAGACAGTTACAAAAGAATTTAATGTCTTATCTTCTAAAAATAATGATAATAATAATTCTTCTAATTTAGGATTAATTTTAGGAATTAGTGGTGCCGTAGTTATTATTGCAGGAGGATTTATAACTTTCACTTTGTTAAAAAAGAAAAAAGTAACAAAAAATGAAGAACTAGCGTCAAATGAAGATGATTTAGATGCTAAGAAGGAGTAGTATGAAAAATATTAAGAAAGTATCTTTACTAGTATTATTAGGAATGTTAGCAAGTTGCAATAATACAAATTCATCTTCTAATTCTACAAAACCAAGTAATAATACACCAAGTACATCAAATAATACTTCGATTAATGATCTAGATAAAAAAGCACCAATATATGATGGAAGTGATGTGTTAGTTTCTGAAATTGTTAAAGATAATTATGGAAATCATATTAAAGTAAATGGTAAAGACTTCTTATTTATGGGTTCACAAATTCGTGTTGATGCGTTTATGAACTGCGATAAATTATCTTATGATGAGGTTGAATTACTATTTAAAGAAGCATCAAAGCTTGGTGTAACCGTAGTGCAAATACCAATTGAATGGGCAAAACTAGAAATAGAACAAGATCAATTTGACTATACATTCTTATGGCATATGTTAACATTCGCTAATCGCTATAATTTAAAAATTGAATTGTTATGGTTTGGTACAAATATGTGCGGCGATTCGCATTCATATACTGTTCCTGATTACATTTTAAGAGATGGAAAAACTTATCCAAAATTTGACGCTTTAAGAACTGGTGAATATTGGAATTATTATGGCGTTATGTGGTTCTTAGATTTTGATAACGTAAATTTAATGAACCGTGAAAGTAATGCAATAACTAAAATGATGGATTACATTTATGAATTTGACTCTACGCACGAAGGCAAAAAGCCAGTTATTGGTGTCCAAGTATTAAATGAACCAGATATTTTTGTAAGATTCCGTATTAGTCAACAAAATGTTTTATCAAGAGTTACAGGCATTAAAATGACTAGTGAAGAAGGCTATGAAAAAATATGTAAT
>CAKPAV010000134.1 GCA_934133115.1 uncultured Bacilli bacterium | reverse complement strand
GACTTAGGATCTAGTGGCTAAACCGTGCAGGTTCGATTCCTGTCACGCCCACCAAAAATTCAAATTTTGTTCGGATCTTTCATTGATTCGAACTTTTTTTGTTTTAAAGCCGAACAACAAGCAAAAAAGGCCGATCACAATATAAAGAAATTGATTGATATAATAAATATGTTCGATAAATAAGAAACTTATTTTAAAATCATTGATTTAATGATATATTTTAATTGTAATTAATTTGTATATTTAACAAATATACAAGATAAAACGGAGGTAATATTATGTTTTTATCAGATGCAGTTACAATTGGTTTGACTATTGGCGCTATTGTGGTGGCGTTACTATTGATTTTATTTGCCTGCAGTTATGTTAAAGCCGCACCAGATACAGCTATCATTGTGTCAGGACTTGGAAAAAGAAAGATTCTTATTGGTAAAGCTGGTTTTAGAATTCCTTTTTTACAAAGAATTGATAAACTTTCATTAAGAGTATTCCAAGTTGATATTAAGACAGATGAAGCAATTCCAACATCTAATTTTATTAATATTCGTGTAGATGGTGTTGCTAACTTAAAGATATCTTCAGATCCAGAACTTCTTGATCGTGCTGCAGAATCAATTCTTAATATGACTGAATCAGACTTAATCAAACAAGTTCAACAAGTATTACAAGGTAATATGCGTGAAATTATTGGCACAGTTGATATTAAAAAACTTGTGCAAGACCGTCAAGGTGTAGCATTGTCAGTTAAAGACAACGTTGTACCAGATATGGCTAAAATGGGAATTGAAGTTGTTAACTTCAATATTCAATCATTCGCAGATGATAACCATGTGATTGAAAATTTAGGTATTGATAACATTTCTCAAATTTCAAAAGATGCTGCAATTGCTAAAGCAAATGCAGAAAGAGATGTTACCATTGCTAAATCTAATGCTGAAGAAGCTGCTAATAGATCAAGAGTTGAAGCTAATCAAAAAATCATTGAACAAAATACTTCTTTATCACTTAAAGAATCAGCGTTAAAACAACAAACAGATACCGCTAAAGCTACCGCGGATGCTGCTTATGCTATTGAGGAACAAAAGCGCAAACAAGAGATTAACATTGCACAAATCAATGCTGATATTGCTAAGCGTGAACGTGAAGTTGAATTAGGACAAAAGGAAGTTGAACTTCAAGAAAGAAAACTTCAAGCTACTATTAACAAGCAAGCTGATGCAGAAAAGTACGCTAAAGAGCAAGCTTCTGAAGCAGATTTATATGCTCGTCAAAAAGCTGCCGAGGCTAAAAAATACGAATTAGAACAAGAAGCAGAAATGGAGAAAATTAAGGCAGAAGCTGAAAAAGTTGCTCGCACTAAAGCCGCTGAAGCATTAAAGATTCAAGCTGAAGCCGAAGCCGCTGCTCAAATCGCTAAGGCAAATGCTTTAAGAGAGGCAGCACTTGCCGAAGCTAAAGGTATTGAAGCAAAAGGTAAAGCTGAAGCTGATGCAATTAAAGCAAAAGCTGATGCAATGAAGCAATATGGAGAAGCTGCGACATTACAATTAATTCTTGATTCTAATGTACTTCCAGAAATTATTAAAGCATACTCTGAACCAATGGCTTCTGCAATGAGTAAAATTGATTCTATTACGATGTATGGTGAAGGAAATACAGCTAAATTAACAGAGGAATTATCTAAAAATGGTAATCAAATAATTGATGGACTTCAAAAAGCTACAGGATTAGATATTAAATCTTTAATTGCTGGGTATCTAGGTGGAAAACTAATTGAGAAGAAAAAAGATGATACACCAAAAGAGAGCAAATAATATTACTAATTTCTAGAAATAATTAATCTCTGATGAAAAATCAGGGATTTTTTTTGTTTTGAGAAAATGATATAATATTGGTATGAAAAATTTTGAAAATGTTAAATTTAAAGGAAAATTTAGAGATTACCAAGATAGAGTATTAAACAATGCGGATAAATATCTTTTAAATGGTAAAATACATATAGTTGCCGCTCCTGGAAGTGGTAAGACCATTTTAGGATTAGAATTAATTCGTAAATTGAATGCACCGACAATAATTGTATCACCAACCACCACCATTAAATATCAATGGGGCGATCGTTTTAGAGAGTGTTTTTTGCCTTCTAATGAAAATATGGATGATTATTTTTCATATGATTTGCATGAAATCACTTTGATTAATTCTATAACTTACCAAGCTCTTCATTCAATTATGAACAAAATTAGTGTAGAAGAAGATGGTGAAGTAATAGATTATAGTAATCTTGATATTTTCGAACTAATAAAAAGACACAATGTTAAAACAATTTGTTTAGATGAAGCACATCATTTACAAAACGAATGGCAAAAATCACTTGAAAAATTTATTGAAAAATTAGGCAATGACATTAAAATAATCGCCTTAACTGCAACACCACCATATGATGCTAAAAAAGCAGAATGGGATAGGTATGAAAAAGTATGCGGACCAATTGATGAAGAAATATTTGTTCCGGAGCTTGTAAAAGAACAAACATTATGTCCACACCAAGATTTTATATATTTTAATTACCCAACAAAGGAAGAAACTGCGATATTTAAAGAATACAAAGAAAATGTTTTGAAAGCTATAAATGAACTACGAAATTTAAAAATATACGATAAAGTGAATAATTATATTAATATGCTTTATGAAACTGAAGATGATACTTTATATGAAAATGTTAAACCAATTATTGCAAATTTGATTATTTTAAAATCCTTAAACTATGAATTAAATAAGAAAATGATTAATAAATTAACGATAAATCATTCACTTCCAGAACCGAATATATCTTATTATGAAATAGCGTATCAATATTTATTAAATGCTGATATTTTGGATGAAGAAGAAAAATCCACAATACTTAAGATTTTAAAAAAATATGCAGTATTAGAAAAAGGATTAATAAATTTTTCATTAAAAGAGAGTTCTAAACGCAGCCTAATATGTTCATTAGGCAAACTTAATAGTATAGTTGAAATAACTAAGCATGAGAGCGATAATCTTGGAGATAATTTAAGATTATTAATTCTCACAGATTATATAAAAAAAGAAAATCTAAATATAGTTTTTACAAATAATAAGCCAATGAATATTAGTGTTGTTACAATTTTTGAATCACTTGCTAAAGCCAATCCAAATTATAAAATGGGCGTTTTATCTGGCAATTTAGTTATTTTACCAACATATTGCAAAGAATATTTAAATGATTATGAAATAAAAATTCATCAAATTAAAGATAGCGGTTATTCGGAATTTAATTTTTCTAAAATCAAGAATAAAGAAAAAGTGGATATTGCTTCGAAATTATTTAAGGAAGGAATAATCAATATTATAATTGGAACAAAATCTTTGTTAGGTGAAGGCTGGGATTCTCCTTGTATTAATACATTAATTCTTGCTAGTTTTGTAGGAAGCTTTATGCTTTCTAATCAAATGCGCGGTAGAGCAATAAGAAAAGATAATAGTAATCCTAACAAAGTTGCTAATATTTGGCATCTAGCGACAATAGAACCAGAGTACATATTTGAAAATAACATAATAAAATCAACATATATAAAAAGCCAATTGGATTACAATGAAATAACATCATTAGATTATGACACACTAGTAAGAAGATTCGATTGCTTCGTCGGACCAAATTATGAAACTGGTGAGATAGAAAGTGGAATTGATCGATTAACAATAATAAAACCACCTTTTAATAAAGATGGAATCAAAAAAATCAATGAAAAAATGTTAGAATTATCTAAAAAAAGAGATTATTTTAAAAGTAATTGGGAAAAATCATTAGCTAAGAATTTTAAATTGATTGATGAAATTGAGGTTCCAACTACTCAAATAATTAAACCATTTAATTATTTAAGTTACGTTGGTATAGCTTTATATATTGCACTTGAATCAACAATAAGCGCTGGCATTATAAATATATTTACACGTATTCTTATTTCTTCAGAAAATTATGATGGCGCTTTTTATAGAGTGTTATTTGTGCTTTTATTATTGATAATTTTATTTGTAATATTTGGTTTCTTATTTATAAAATCAATTCATTATTTAATTTCTCATTCTTCTCCTAAAAAGAATATGGTTCATATTTCTAAAGCATTACTTAAAACTTTACAAGAAGCAGATTTGATTAGTTATAGGGCAAGTGTGAAAACAACTGGGAATGATATTTTTATTGGAATACATTTAAAAAATGCCAATAATTTAGAACAAAATATCTTTAATCAAGCTATTAATGAATTCTTTTCACCTATTGATAATCCACGATATATTTTAATTTTTGAAAAATATAATTATCTAGATTATCAAAATTCTTTTGCTTGTCCAGCAATATTAGGTCAAAAAAAAGAAATGGTAGAGGCGTTTAAAAATAATTTATTAGGACGAATAGGCAAATTTGAAATATTTTATACAAGAAACGAAGAAGGTCGAATAAAGTTAATAAAATGTAAGAAAAAATCATTCATAACTATTAATGAAAAAATGCTTAAAAGGAAGAAAAAAATATCAGTATTTGAATAAGAATAATTATGTACTTTATTTTTATTAACAAAGATAAATTTGTAAAACAAATTTTTTCATTTTTACATTTATATGATGGTTAAGTTACAACATTTGTGATAAACTCATTAAGAGGTATAATTATATGGAAGAGAAAAAATTAAAACTAAATTATAAAAGAACATTCATAATTGGCTTAACATTCTTTACAATTTTAATGTTATGGCAAATGTATAATTATTATTGCCCTTTGTTTTTAGCACGTTTACTAAAAAATACTTATGGTGATAAAGATTATAACTATCTTATCGGAATAATTATGGCGATGGATAATGTTCTTGCTTTATTCTTATTACCATTATTTGGTAACTTATCAGATAAGACCCATTCAAAATATGGTCGAAGAATGCCTTTTATTGTTATTGGAACAGTTGCATCAATGATTTTATTCCCATTTATTCCATTCTTCTTTGCTAAGAATTCTTTAGTGGGTGTTATTGTAACAATGGGATTAGTACTTATATTTATGCAAATGTTTAGAAATCCTGCTGTGTCTTTGATGCCTGATGTTACACCTAAGCCACTTAGAGCAACTGCGAATGGAATTATTAACTTTGTTGGTTATATCGGAGCAATTTTTGCTGGCGCTATTCAAATGATATCTTTATTTAAAATGCCAACTATTGAGACAGAAATTCCTAATCCATACTTATTTATTATTCCTTTTGCTTTTACGTCAGTTTTGATGCTTGTATCTTTAATAATT